>NZ_JAWOVY010000003.1:99869-375614 GCF_033340155.1 Vibrio sp. 1562 | reverse complement strand
AGTTTGCAACGTTTCCTCTATCAGAGCGTTTGTCAGGGGTTATTTAACTGGCTATGGCAAACACACCTCTGCCCCAAAGTTGTTTAGATTAAATACCCTACAAAATCTAGGGGCAGGCGTTTTCCCCTACCAAATCTAATCCGATTCATGAAGACTAGCATGTGTCTTTTTTGCGTGTGAATAGGCTAAAGTGTGTTCTTGGTGGAAAGTGAACCCTCCAGCTCCACCAACCGTTTGGAAGCAACATATTATCAATTAGTTAGTGCTTTTTTGAAAATGCTATATTTGTATAAGCGCTTCGTAAACGCCATGTGGGTTCATGGCGGCTCATAGTTGAAGTGCTCAGTTCTCTAATTTTAGTCAAACCATCCTCTCAATCTATCTTTACAGGGGACGGTCACTTGATGTACCCCATTAAGCATTCTCCCGCTTGCTGTTCTGAGAAATAGACTGCTAACGACTGTTTTTCATTTTTATTAGCCAAAATAGAATACTCAAAAGCTTTTTCAAGCACCACAAGCCCACGCATGTAATCAGAAATATTACTTGTTGTGGATTTCAATTTTTCCTTAGCTAAATCATAAGACATTCCCATTTGACGAAACGTCATAAAAGATTGAGCCACTTCTCCAACACCTCTACACTCTTCCAGAATATCACGGGATTCACTTACTTCTAGATTAACGCTAGACATAGCGTTCGCATTCAAAATCAAGGTACAGAATAAAAATATCGACTTTTGAAATTTCACAATATCACCACTTAATCGAAATTTATCACACCAACAACCGACCAACCTTCTTGACACCGCGGACACCTGAAATCACTCCTACCATAAATCAAGCCATTAAGAGATTCGATTGGAATCAAATAATCACTAAATGGTAAAAATCTCACACTACTTTGTAATGTTACTAGCTCTAGGTTCTTATCTATTGTGATGTATTCAAACACTGTTTTCGGTAGCGCATCTGACTCTCGTAACCTCAAAAAAAGCTCAGCTTCCGAAAAACCAAGCGAGATGCTGCCATTGACACCACAAGCACAATTTATTCTGATAATTTCACCAGGCAAACTTATTTCCTTTATCATGAAGATAGATAGCTACATAGTAAATGCGACACTGTATTACTTTTAGTTAAATCATAATTGCCCTGAAACGTGTTTAGACAGCATTTACCTATACAAGATAAATTTAGCCAACAAGCGGTTGACCATTTGTGCAACAAGCCTTTTGCACAAATGAGCTAACGCATCTTTGCCCCATTTCGGATTAAATTATTTACTCAGTATCAGAGAAAACTCGCAGTTTTCCCTAGAATAGGTAATATGACTAGCCATAGATGCAGGTAATACCAACTTATAGGATTTCATCGTCACTCCAATCCACTAACGAGGTGAACAATGACAAGTAAGAGTAAATAAGCCACCAGAAATTTTGATTAAGAGGTATTTAAATTGAAAAGAGATGTCGCGTTACTAGTAGCCGAAGCGCCTTGGTTTTCTTTCAAAAACAACAGAGATCAAGCGAGTGGACTCCGTTTTTTACAGGGATAAAGCAGTATGTGAACAAAAATGCTAAGAAATTACAGCGTAATATTTATTCATGTGAATATTACGATAATAACTCCTTGGGGTATGCGTTAAATCACTTAGACATGGAAGAGAACATACAAATACTTTACATCGGTGGGCAGTACTACTAGAAACTGCAATAATCAAAGAGTTCACTGAAGGTTATATTAACGAGGGTAAGTTGAACTCTAAACAAGACATTATCACTTGCTTTCATAATGCTCTTTTTCCATTTGATTTGAATATCCCTTTTGCCAATGGTGACGATGGAAGTCCTCAAACTCTTGGTGAATCAATACGTTTTTGGTCAAGACCACAAGGGAGCAGGTCATCCTGTAAACGTCACAAAAGAGTTACTTACTGGCTTGATGACTTGAGTATCGGGCAAAATCGTGAGATTTCTTTCTTAGTTTTAGGTATAAGCGAGTTTAGCTAGTTGTTAGCACATACTACTTTATTAGTTAAACAACAGGATGAAACTAACTATGCCTATTAAAAGAAGAGTTAAAAATAATCATATCAATTATGAGCATGTGGCGAAGCTGATTCTTTTGTGTTCTAAAAAACACTGTTCAGATGCTGAAGCAGGTCAAAATAGGTTCAAAGTTCGTGAAGGTCTCATCCAGAAGATAACGGGCATACCTTTATCTCATGATGACCGCTTTTCCATTATCAGAGAGTTTAATTATCTAGGCTGGCAGGTAGCCATTAACCCTGATTATTGGCTTGTATTTGCGGTGGATGAAGATCAACTATTTAAGTGGGATGAGGCTAGTTACCTGTATGGGCTGGAGCAAAGCATCAAAGCAATACAGCAGGGATATGAGCCGCAACTGGGAGAGATTTACGATTACTATCCACTTAGATCAAACCTAACTGCAAAGTTCTTAGGTTGGTCGGACGAAGATATTCAGGAAAAGCTTGTGGAAGAGGCTTTAAGGGAAGCAACAGATGAAGTTGAAGAAGAGTATGAAGAAACAGGTGATAAATCTCTTCTAGGTATCGGACAGAATGATGAAATCTGCTTAACGAACTTCACTTTTTGGGAGTATCTAGACTTCGAACTGGCTAGAAATGGACTAGTTTTCAAATCTAAATAAGACTGGCGCAGGTGTGTGGTTACTCGATAGTAGCCACTCATCCTCCAAGGAGGTTTGTGTTGTTAACCCCTCAAATACCTATCGTGATCAATACCAGTAATCTTCACAAATGCCTAGAAGATGCGAAGTTAATATCGAAAAAGGTTGGAGAGCAGAACATTCTCTTAGAGCTACAAATTTATCTTTTAAGGATAGATTTATTAATAGCCAATAGCCGTATCCAGAGTGATTGGCAAACCAATGCATTAACCCTCGATAAAATTCTTCGTAAACTTTTAGGGCTCTCAAAGCAGATAGAGTCGTTGATAGATAACCATGTTTTTTCAACTCAATATTGCCTTGATAGTGCTTTGGAACAAGTGAAGGTATTGATTACCGTAACCTGTAAAGATATAGACGGTCGGTAATATTCTTGGTGTAATTTGGTGCTTGATATGATGGTTATGTTCTAAGACAGACTGAGTGATTATATGTCACCCCGACAATTACAAAGGACTGTTTACCGTCTCTCCAGAAATGATTTGTGCAGTTTTGGGAGTGCCCGTATCTGCTTAATCCTGATTCGTCACAATTCAGTGTGTGTTTCTTCCAACTCTTTTTAGATCACGAATTGCTTTCTCTTTATTAGCAATTCGCAGGGGCCGATCTGAAGTTATGGTATTGTTGATAATGTCAATATTATCACATTTCGTGTGTGTGAACTCGATAACGCCATATGAGGTCCTAAACTCCCCCCTTGCGTCCAGTCGTCATGATCGTAATTCGGTCAATCATCACTTGGGAAATGACACTGTATGGCAATCTGGTTAATAACTTAAAAGTGAACGGCCTACCTAGCGATTTTGGTGTTATAATATTGATTATTAGGAAAAAACTCTTCAATATTGACGCTGCGAATAGCTAAGAAGCTCAAAGCCTATTTTTCAAGCTTTGAGCTTACCTTACGATTTGCTCAGATGATGGCTACAAATTTAACTCTAATGAATACCAAAATTTTTTAAAAGGAACTAAAGATGGCAAGACATAGTGCCAATCGGGGAATACTGGTGCTGGAAAGTCCATGGGAATTGGATGATAGTGACTCTAACCGTTCAAGTGTTGTGCCTTTTATTGAAGGTGTTGCAAAATTAGCAGGGGATACAGAAGTTTACCATGCTGATTTTTATGACAAAAAGAGCTTTGAATATGCCTTAGAATGTCTTTGTAAAGTCAGGTTTTCTAACACTATTGTCTATATTGCAGCTCATGGGTACAAGAAGAAAATAGGTAATATGAAGTTAGAGGATATTCTTTTCGCTATTGGCATGAAATCAAAACAGTACAACATAACAGGGGTTATGTTCGGTTCATGTTTCGTCGGGGGGAATACTGAGTTAATCGAAGTCTTCACCGCTGCCAATAATTTACGTTGGTGTGCAGGTTATGCTTCGACATCTAACTGGCTAAGTGGCACTTTCATCGATAGTGCAATCATTGCGCAGATGATCAATTTAGAAGAAAGTGAGTTCTCTAATCGAGATACACTTGTCGAACATCTTGCTTATGCAATATCCCCTTTCTCAGACCAAATGTACATTGGTGACGATTATGAAGAGAATCCTGTAGCTTTGTCGGACTCATTGCAGTTTATCGTGCAACCTAAGGGACAGGGTTATCATCCAAAAACAGTTTCGTCGGAAGTCTTCATAGCTAAGAAACAGTACGACGTATAAGATCTCCGCCACATGACGGATTAACTCAAACTGTAGTGGATGAGTTGATTTGGCCAATAGATAAGAGGTATTTACAATACCTCAGATTATCCGCTAAATGCTAATTTAGGGAAAGCACTGACAAACTTTTGTCCAATTATAAGCTATAGGGTTTTCTCAAGCTGTATTTTGCTTTACAGGAGTCAGAATGCCTGACTCCTTTTCACTTTGCTTGTCGTGAGCTTTACCATCTTGGTCGTAGAGTATTGGTTATCGAAACCATTAACTCATGTTAGTGAAAGGAAGTTCCTGAACCCTATAGTGCTTCTTTCACCAATCTTCTGTTTGGGCCATTATCTCTAACATCCAGACGCGAAATAGCATAAGATACACGGCCTTTACTAGCACTGAGCCACTCATTGTAATGACAGATAAAACACAGCAAGCGACATTTGCCGATCTTGGCCTGATTCCAACATTAGTCGAGCGACTAGAAGCGTTGGAATACAGCCAACCGACGCCCATTCAATCCCGTTCTATTCCTGATATCCTTGAAGGGAAAGATATTATTGGTGGTGCCAATACGGGGTCTGGTAAAACCGCTGCTTTTTCGCTGCCAATCTTGCAAAAAATTGTTCAGCAAGACGAATCAAACAATCGCCGTGGCAACTTCGTTTCCCACCTGATTTTAGTACCAACTCGTGAGTTGGCATCACAGGTGGCATATAACGTCAAATCTTACTCATACCATCTCAGAGATAAGATCAAAACGGTTGCCGTATTTGGTGGTGTATCGGTGAACCCACAAATGCTGGCGCTTCGTGGTGGCTGTGACATCATTGTTGCAACGCCGGGTCGATTACTTGATCTGGTATCCAGTAACGCGATTAAGTTGGACCAAGTAAAAACGCTTGTTCTTGACGAAGCCGACCGTATGTTGAGCCTCGGATTTACCGAAGAACTGAATAAGATTCTTGCGTTACTCCCAGAGAAGAAACAGACGCTGTTATTTTCTGCAACTTTCCCTGATAAAGTGACGACGTTGGCTCAGCAGTTGCTCCGCGACCCTGTTGAAGTTCAGTTGCAGAGCGCAGAAGCCAGCACTTTGGTGCAGCGCGTGTTTAGTGTAAATAAAGGTGAGAAGACGGCGGTACTCGCGCACTTAATCAAACAGCATCAGTGGCGACAGACTCTGATTTTTGTGAATGCTAAGAATGCCTGTAATCATTTAGCTCAAAAGTTGTCAAAACGCGGTATTACCGCTGAAGTTTTCCATGGTGATAAAGGGCAGGGCGCTCGTACTCGTGTCCTTGACGGTTTTAAGTCTGGCGAGATTCAAGTTCTTATTGCCACCGATATCGCAGCACGCGGCCTTGATATAGAAAAACTTCCAGTGGTGATTAACTTCGATCTTCCGCGTAGCCCTGCTGATTATATGCATCGAATCGGTCGTAGTGGTCGTGCTGGTGAAGTAGGTTTAGGTTATCTCTTATCGATTACGACGACTACCACCATTTCAAAGTGATAGAAAAGAAAAATAAGTTTCAACTTGAACGCGAGCAGGTAGTCGGTTTTGAAGTGGAAGACGATCAGAGTGAAGCCTACTTTTTACCAATGAAGCCGCGAGCGAAGCCGGCAGGTACGGGTAAAAAGAAGAAAAAGCGTAATCAATAGAAAACGTAAACTACATGTGAGTTTACTTACGGGAGTTGTTAGAGAAAAGGAATGCTCACTAGCTTGAGTCTTCGCTTCTAGCCATTCCTTTAAAGAACAATAGAGCCCTGCTGGAGCTACCAGTAGGGCTCTATTGCTTTTCAAGATAGTGTTATTGGCGACGAGCAGGGCGTCCGCGAGGTGAACGCTTTTTAAATGCAGACGCTGCTTTGGCTTGTGACTTAAGAATAGAGTCAACGGTTAGCGGCATTGGCTCTTTAGGTTCAAGGCCATGAGGGAAGGTACGAGCTCTTGGTGGTAAGTTGTATTCTTCTTCGCTCGCGCGTGGCATGCGCTTAAAGCGATAAAGGTAAAAGTTTTCTAATTTTTCTCTCGCCCATTCGGTTTTCTTTAAATACTTCACGCTACTTGCAATCGAAGGCTTAGTGTTAAAGCAATTAAAACGCATTGCTGTATCTAGAATGTCCCAGCCGTAAAAATCCACTAACTCTTGCAACATAGTCTCTAGCTTTAATCCGTGCAGTGGATTGTTCTGTTGCAGCTCGATTCTCTCTTCGTCAGTCATCATTTTTAAGGGCCTTACTCATTAAAGGGCGGAGTTTAACAAAGTATACAATGTAGAGATATCTATAGTTACTTTGCGATGGATGCGAGCACAGTGCTCTCTACCTTGAAAGTATAAATCGGAATTGGCCGCTCTACTTGGCTCTCTGCTCAAAAATGACTCTTAAAAGTTCAAGCGTCCCAGCTCGATGTTAAATTATTGTGTAATAAGTGAGATTTTTGTTGTTCTTTTACTAATGTCTAATATTCCTACCCATAGCAACACATGCTTAATAAGCTCAAAATCAAAATTGGTTCATGCCGCTTTCTTAGTATGGCCTAGAAGTTTGATGTGGGTGTTGTCTCGTATTGGTCGAAGGCCTGTCTACCAAGCGAAACTCTAGTTGACGTAGTTCAACGTTGAAACATAAAAGGATGACTCAATGTCTGACAAAAGTAAGACTTTTTACAGGGATGTGCGCAAAAAACCGCATGAATTTGAAAGCCGAGAAGACTTTCTAAATCATGATTTAACCGTCATGAGTTTCCGTCGCTGGGGAATTCATTTGCCTTCACGTGATTACAGTATTGAAATCGAAGACTGGGTACCGGCATTAGCAGCAACCATTGGTAAAGTGGTTATGGTCACTGCCATGGTTTCCGCTTTTGCTGCTCAGTTTGGTTTATCTCCGGAATTCATTGCAGAAAACGTGCGTTACGAATTACTTATCGCTGGAGCCCTGTTCGTCATCCTGTTTTCTGCCATCCTAAACCCGAATGCAAACTTAGCGGGAACCCATGGACCAATGATACCGCTGATTCCTATGATTGCAGCTGCAGGAGGGCACCCTCTCGCGCTAGGTTTGATGGTGTGTGTTTTTGGGTTAATTCTCGCCTTAACCAAAGGTGGCTCTAAACTCATGACTCTTACTGGTATCGGGGTTCGAGGAGGGTTGTTGATCTACCTTGGTGCCGTTGGGTTGCTCGGGCAAATTAATAAGACGGAAGCGTGGGCTGCAAGTACGGACCAAGGTTACATTTCGTTTGTGGTCATAGGCCTAACCGTTATGGTTTACGCTTACTTAGCCAAGATCAATAAACGTTGGCTCGCTATCCCATTGTGCTCTGCACTCGCGGGTATTGTTGCTTATTTGATGGGCGCTGAGTTTGCTTTTACCACAGAACCGGGCCTACCTAATTTCAGTCCATTCTACTGGTGGGGGGAAGATACAGGCTGGCAGCTAGGCTGGCCAACCCTAGAGCACTTTATTGCCGTGACTCCATTTGCTCTACTGGCAGTCGCTATGTGGTCCCCTGATTATCTCGGCCATCGTGTGTTTCAAGAACTTAACTACCCAAAAGAAGCGAAAGGTGTACTCATGGATGTCGACGACACGATGGTCGGAGCATCTGTTCGTCAGGGGGTTGGTTCACTCTTAGGGGGCGGAAACCTAGCTTCTTCTTGGGGAACGTACATGATTCCTGCCGCAATTGCCAAGCGTCCTATTCCAGGTGGCGCTCTGTTGACGGGTTTCATGTGTATTGCGGCGGCGGTAATTGGCTACCCAATGGATCTAGCAATGTGGGAACCTGTTCTGCGCGTTGCTTTGATTGTGGGTGTATTCTTACCACTCCTTGAAGCGGGTATGCAGATGATCCATAAGCATAAAGATTCACTCAGTGCAGGTATCTGTATTTTTGCCTGTGCATTCGTTAATCCAGTCTTCGGTTGGGCAATCACGATGCTGTTGGATAACCTCGGGCTTATCGGCGACCATGAGCGTGCTAACGAACTATCGCGCAAAGATAAATATCTGATTCCTGGCACTGCGTTTATCGTATGTGCAGGCTCCCTTGCTATTGTTGGTCAGCTTCCAGGCATTCCAGCTCTTATCGGTTAATCGAATTATGCTCTAAAGGTATAGTGAGAGCAGTGAGTAAAGGGACTTGCTTCTTAAAATAGTAGACAAAAACAAAAAGCTACCTAGTACCAGGTAGCTTTTTGCATGTAGGGTTAGGCTACGGAGTTAGGCTATATGAGTGATTCAATGCCGTATTTTGCGCCGTAGTGTTCAACGACAAAATCAATGTCTTTGTCACCACGGCCTGATAAGTTGATCAAAATCGAGCCGGTTTCTCCTTGCTGTGCGAGTTTAATTGCGTAAGCGACAGCGTGTGAGGATTCAATAGCAGGGATTATTCCCTCTTCACGAGACAGCTCAAAGAAGGCATCAATCGCTTCGTCATCACTGATTGAGCCGTAATTGACACGGCCAATGTCTTTTAAGTAACTATGCTGAGGCCCAACCGATGGGTAATCCAAGCCACTTGCTACAGAGTACACTTCCTGAGGTTCGCCTTGCGCATCTTTAAGCATGTAAGACTTAAATCCGTGCATGATACCTGGCTCACCGAGTGTGAGTGTTGCAGCATGCTCGCCAACCTTTTGCAAAGAGCGGCCCGCAGGTTCAACGCCGTGAATGGCGACTTGTTCATCCTCTAAGAAAGCAGTAAATAGCCCCATCGCGTTAGAACCACCTCCAACGCATGCGACGAGATTATTGGGTAACTTGCCGGTCATTTCTTTGAATTGAACTCGTGCTTCGTTACCGATAATTGATTGGAAATCTCTCACCATTTTAGGGAATGGGTGAGGGCCAACGACAGAGCCTATCGCATAAAGTTGTGTATCAGGATCTTTCAGATAAGCTTCGAATGCAGAATCTACCGCTTCTTTGAGGGTTTTGCGCCCATGAGTGGCAGGAATGACATTAGCACCAAGGATTCTCATGCGGACGACATTCGGATGTTCTTTGGCGATATCAACTTCACCCATGTAAATGTCGCATTTCAAGCCAACCAATGCCGCGGCTGTAGCAAGCGCAACACCGTGTTGCCCTGCGCCAGTTTCTGCAATTAGTTTCTTCTTACCCATCTTTTTAGCGAGAATGGCTTCCCCTAAGCAGTGGTTAATTTTATGTGCGCCTGTATGGTTTAAGTCTTCGCGCTTTAGGTAGATGTCTGCTCCGTATTTTTTAGACAAGTTTTCCGCATGGAAGATTGGGCTAGGTCGTCCAACAAAGTGCTTATACAGGCGAGCGAGTTCCGCTTTAAATTCAGGATCTTTGCTGCATTCCTCATAAGCTGCGTTGATGTCATGCATGATTTGTTCAAGCTCAGGTGGAACAAAGCTACCACCGTATTCACCAAAGTATCCTTCTTCGTTGGGCATAGTGAGATCAAACGAGTTTTTCATTATTTACATCCTAGTTAACGAAAGTATTGATACTTTTATACCCAAAATTTAGAAGTGGTTGTGTGATCAGTTGCTTAAATCAGAGTTCGCGATCTAGTGCACTAGTTAAAAAGTACAACTTGTGTAGGGGACAATAGTTGTGATGTAGAATCAGGTGGTTTGAATAGATGCAAAAAAGCCTCGAGAGATCCTAGGCTGTCATAAGAACCTCTCGAGGCAAACAGAATGCTGGAAATACACTCTGCGATGGTGTCTGGAAACAAAAATTAGATTCGTTTCCTTTGTCAGATATTAGGGTTTTAGAATGAGTCGATGTCAGCGAAATGTCACAAGTTAATTGCGGTATTAAAAGCTTATTTTTTATTTTTGATTAATGGATTAGAAAGTAACCTAAAACAGGCTAACCTACCGCGTGTTCCGCGTCTTTTAAGTTGGACATGATCTTTCTTTGTCTCGAATCGGCGTCTTTAACCAACACGTGCACTTTAGCTCCTAAAGTAAACGTGGCGCTCTGGCTGGAAATTTTTTGTTTGACTGCATCAAATTCGAACTCACCATTTTGGAAACTTGATAAAGGAATGAGACCTTCGGTTCGGTTCCTCTAACTCAACAAATACCCCGAAGTGTGTGACTCCACACGCTGTCCCTATGAAGTGTTGTCCGATAAATGGCTTCATGTAATGACATTTCAGTGCTGACTCAACCTCTCAGCTAGGGATTATGTGCTCGTAGTTATTAGAATTTATTGATTGAGCAGATATATTTAATTTCATTTTTTCTCTTATATTCGCCAATCGCTTTTATTTTATAAACTTTATTTTTATGAGCAAAGCATGAGGCGAAGTGATTCAGATATGAATGAGATTAATTTAATTCCAAACTGGAATTGCAAGGTAGGTTGTGTGATTACCTAAAGATGTATACCAAAGTGACTTTATTGAAAGTGATTAATGATGGTGTGGGAGAGGTAAGTGATTTGGGTATATAAACTTAGATAGAGAATAGTAAGGGCAGTAATAAGTGGAAGGGGATTGTGGCACCAACAACATTGATGCCACACAAAGAATTACAGAGCAGTTACTTCAGCTGCTTGTAAACCTTTGTTACCTTGTTCAACAACGAACGATACTTTTTGGCCTTCAGTAAGAGTTTTGAAGCCTTCAGAAACAATAGAACGGAAGTGAACGAATACGTCATCACCGCCATTGTCTTGAGAAATAAAACCAAAACCTTTAGTTTCGTTGAACCATTTTACTGAACCAGTTAATTTATTAGACATAGATACCTCTATATTTGATTGTTTTAAATATTGAATTTTTAGCTAATATCAAGTGCTACTATATGATTTTAGAGATAACTATTTTGTCGCAGGAACGTAAACGAGGAATTCGATGTGGAACTGAGAGAAACTTTGATCTTTAATTACATTAATAGCTCTTTCCGTAAGAGCTGATGTGCAGTATACCGACAAAATTAATAAAGGCTAGCCTTTTCTTTTTTATTTTTTGAGTACACCAAGCGCATTGCTTTCAAAGCATACGCTTGGTGTATAAGACGGCGTGATGTTATAGGTGGCGTCGAGCGCTTAGTGTTTTCTGGTTGGGCCGTTACGAACGATGTCTTTACCATTGTCATATACGTGCTGCGAAACCCAGCGACCGAGGAGCAATTGGTGCTTTTCTCCTAATACGGCAACAAATGGACGACCATCGGTATTAGAGGTGGCTAGCGCAACGCCAGTGACACCTTCAAGGCCAAGAGCGCCGCTTTCTACTAAATGCAGAAATGCCTCTAACTCTTCAATCGTTTCGATTACATGGTTATCAATATTCATTGTATTCAATCTCTTCGAATTGCATTGCGGTCGCGTACTCTACCTAAGTTAAGCGTGGAAACCAAGCTTCTACGTGCGTCATGTAATGAGAGAACCTTGCCCTGCCACTAATCATCAATAAGTTAGTCTCGATAGTCCGGAACTTGCCTAGATTCAATGAGGCAGAAAACACTCTCTGGTTAGACATGAGTCACATAATGTTGTCTGGTTTATCTCATCAATACTTTTGCTATTGGATGGGGTAAAGGGGAGTGCAATAATTTGTAAAACTCTTTTCCTAAAGGCTGTTATGAAGAAAGTCCTGATTACCGGTTTTGAACCTTTTGGTGGTGACGCCATTAACCCCGCCTTAGAAGCGGTCAAGCAATTAGAGGCTGCGGCCATAAAAGGCGGTGTGATAGTTACTTGCCCAGTCCCCGTAGTTCGATATGACTCGGTGAAAGTCGTTATTGAAGCAATAGAAGCGCACCAGCCAGACTGTGTGATTACTGTAGGGCAAGCGGCCGGGCGTAGCGCGATAACCCCAGAGCGTGTCGCAATTAATGTCGATGATTTTCGTATTCCAGATAACGCTGGTCATCAGCCGATTGATGAACCCGTGGTGGCCGATGGTCCTGATGCTTACTTCTCGACGCTGCCGATAAAGCGTGTTGTTCAAACGCTGCAAAAGCAGGGGATACCTAGCCAGATTTCCAACAGTGCCGGAACATTTGTATGTAACCACCTTTTTTATGGCATCCAACATTATCTAAAAGACAAACCTATTCGTCATGGGTTTGTTCATATCCCATTATTGCCAGAACAAGCAGTAGATGGCAGTCAGCCTTCTATGTCTTTGGACATGATAGTCGAAGGGCTAAGGCTGGTGGCGCAAGTTTGTATTGCCAATGATAGCGATATCCTGGTAAGCGGTGGAACGATTTGCTAGTAAGTGTTTTAAAATCCAGTAAGTGTCTGAAAGATAATAATAAGCTCGTCGTTTGATGTTGTAGTAAATGTTAGCTTTGTCAAATTTCACAAGTAGCGAAAGGAGTAGCATTGAATAGTCAGGTTGGATGTTGTTCAAACTGGCATTCCTCTAGTACAGGAGGTGTTAGGGGCTAACTTTACGAAAGGCGAGTTATTATGAAAAGCAACAAAAGTAAGTCAATCGCACTTATCTCTGTCGTTGTTTTCGCGTTGGCTATTGCTGCGCTTAAATTCGAAAACACGCTCGGAGTTCTTCCCATCGTAGTCGCTATTATCGCGTTTTTTACTTGCGTTATTTATACCGGTAGGTACTTGTCCGATATGAAGCGTTCAGAGTTGATAAGTCAACCCAAACAAGCTCGAAAAATGTGTGCCAACGCATCACGCAATGAGCTTGATGAGTGCGATAAAAAGCGTTGAAGCGAGTCACATTCTCCGTATACTTTGCTGGAGCATTAATGCACTAACGTGTCGGAGATAAGCATGTCAAATCGAGTACCAACCAACATACTGACCGGATTTTTGGGTGTCGGTAAAACGACCACGATTTTAAATCTACTGAAGAACAAACCGGAAAAAGAAAACTGGGCGGTTTTGGTCAATGAATTTGGTGAGATTGGCATCGACGGTGCATTGATGACCGACCAAGGAGCGCTGATTAAAGAAGTGCCGGGTGGTTGTATGTGCTGCACTGCGGGTGTGCCGATGTCGGTAGGTATCACCGCATTATTGCGTCAAAAACCGGACCGTTTATTGATTGAGCCGACAGGCCTTGGTCATCCAAAACAGGTTATCGCGACGCTTACCTCACAGCAGTATGAACCTTACGTTGATCTTAAAGCGACGATTGCCTTGGTTGATCCGCGTAACTTAAGTGATGAAAAGTATCTTTCTAACCAAAACTTCGTGGACCAGTTAGACAGTGCAGATGTGGTTATTGGTAGTAAGGTTGACCTATGTTCCAGCCACGACCTTGATGTGTTTAATGACTGGGTGACGGACCAATCCCCTTCAAAAGTATTCAGTAAGCTTATTCATGACGGTGAGTTGCCGATAGAAGTCTTGGATATTGAACGGGTTTACGGCAGCGCTTCTTCCCATATCGAGTCACATCATCATGACCACGCTCATCAAGAGCCTCAATTCCAGTTGGCGCCTGGTGAAGCCTTTGTGCGCAAAGAGAACAAAGGGCAGGGTTATTTTAGTTGTGGGTGGTTGTTTGGGGCAGAGTATAAGTTTGATTTTGAAAAGCTTTTCTCTATGCTTTCGGACTTGACCGCAGAGCGTGTTAAAGCAGTGGTCAATACGGATCAAGGTTGTTACGCGTTTAATGTTGCCAACCGAGTCGTGTCGGTGAATGAAATCAGCTTAGAAGGCTTTGAATCACGATTAGAAGTGATAGATTCTCAGCTGTTGCCATGGGATGAGCTTGAGCGAATTCTCCTTCAGTTATCTGGCATCAAACATTAAATTGCGCAAAGGTTAAACGAAAACGGTGAACCACTGATATATCTGTGCTCACCGTTTTTTCTTTTGTAGGATTTCAATGAGAAAAGTGAGATAAATCACTCAAATTCGGGTATAGTGCACGGCTAAATTTTTAAAGCTATTTTTAGTGGTTTGTTTAAGGAATACGCTCAATGTCATTTTCATCTCAAGGTTTTGCGCCAGAAGTGGTTAAAGCACTGGCAGAATGCGGTTATGAAAAGTTAACGCCAATTCAACAGAAGGCGATTCCAATGGCTCGCAAAGGCCATGATATTTTCGCTACAGCACAAACAGGTACTGGTAAAACGGCTGCGTTTTCTCTGCCTATGATTCAGCAGCTGCTAGACAGTAACCGTAGCGCTTCTCGTAAGACTGCTCGCGCACTTATCTTGGCTCCAACTCGTGAGCTTGCTGAACAAATTGCTGACAACATCAAAGCTTACACGAAGTACACGAACCTGTCGGTGGCTGCGATTTTCGGTGGCCGTAAAATGTCTTCTCAAGTAACGGCATTAGAAAACGGTGTAGATATCCTAGTGGCTACACCAGGTCGATTGGAAGAGCACATTGAACAAGGTAATGTCTCGGTCGCACACTTAGAGTTTTTAGTGTTTGATGAAGCAGACCGTATCTTGGACATGGGCTTTATTCACGCAGTACGTAAGATCATGCTAGATGTGGATACTGATCCGCAAATTATGATGTTTTCAGCAACGACTTCGAGCCAACTAAATCTGTTAGCAAAAGATATCCTGCGTAAGCCTAAGCGTATTGAAGTTGAGCGAGCGAATACGACAGCACAGACAGTTGCTCACGTGTTATATCCAGTTGATCAAGAGCGAAAAACGGAACTGCTTTCGGAGCTGATTGGTCGTAAGAACTGGAAACAAGTGTTGGTATTTGTGAACTACAAAGAGACCGCAAACGACGTTGTAAAAGAGCTGAAACTTGATGGTATCAAAGCGGTGGTTTGTCATGGTGACCGTGCTCAAAGTGCTCGTCGTCGTGCGTTAGAAGAGTTCAAGTCCGGTAAAGCACGTGTCATGGTGGCTACCGATGTCGCTGCTCGAGGTCTAGATATTGAAGATTTACCTCACGTTGTGAACTATGACATGCCTTTCCTAGCGGAAGATTACGTTCACCGAATTGGTCGTACAGGCCGTGCAGGTAAACAAGGCCATGCTGTTTCATTTGTAAACCGAGATGAAGAGCTCACGGTTGTTCAGGTTGAAAATCTAATCCAGCAGCGAATTCGCCGTATTGAGCTTGCAGGCTATGAACCAAAACAGCGTGAATCTTACATTGAAAAGCTGCACTCAAAACCAGCGTTTAAGAATCGTCAAGGTCGTCGTAATAACCCGAACCAGTCGGCAACAGACCAAGGGTCGGCAGAGCGTCGTCTTGCTATGGTGAAGCGCCTGAAAGCGCGTCGTGGCGCAAAGTAAATTACATCCGTTTTAGATGAAAAGAGCCCCTCAATATAGGGGCTTTTTTTGTTTTGTCGTTTCGCGTTAATTTAGGCCAAGCATATTTGGCTCACCACGATAAATAATGCGATCGTTTCCTCGGTGAATACCAAACGTAACTGTAACAGGTGGATTTTCCTCTTCACTTGTCGTGTTATCCCAATCGTATTTCAGCCAAGGGATGCGATTACCTGAGCCGTCTAAATCCAGGTGGAATTGTATTTGCTCGCGTGCTGAGTCAATTTGGCTTGCAACGATATCGGTCATTCTGCCAATACTCATCGTTCCAACGCCAGAAAGCAGGGCGTTGTTTGCTAGCGCATGAGACCAAATTGGCGTGCTGAAGTAATATTCACCACTCGCCGTTGTTGAGCTGTCATCGAAGTTAGTCGTAAATCGACCGTTTTGCCAAATTTCCACATCAAGTGGCACTTTGATCACCATGCCTTGGTTGCCACCTACATCTTGAAAGTTCAAACGACCGAATCGAATGTCTGGTTGTTTTGTGAGCACTTCGCTATCGTCGAAGAAGTTTACCTCATCAACGGCTTTAGTCGTGACTAAACCTATTTGGCTGCTGTCACTGTTAGTCCCTTTATTAAATGGGCCATCAGGGTATTGTTTATCTGTCGTGTTCTTTTTCCAACATGGGCTATTGTTACAAGTCGCATTGGTCGAGGGCTTCTCGATCACAAACGTTCCAACACTCGCGCTACCCAGTAGTTTCCAGTCTACCTTCTTAGGCTTAGGCGGCAAAAACCGATCGGAGTATGAGCTTAGCTCGCCTAAGTCGAAATGTTGTTGAAGGTTAGATGAAAAGTGGACGTAGTTCTTCACGTTTTCCTTATTCGCATTGAGTGCGACAACATCGTAAGTGACTTTCTCAAAAGGTTGATTCATGTAAGCAAAAGTTTGGCCATGTGGGTAGTGCCATTCTTGGTCTTGCACTTGAAAATATTTTGGGTAAAAACGACCGATGTAACGATAGCTTTCGTTCACAGTCATACCTAGATATTTACTTTCTAGGTTTGCTTTTACTCTCAAGCTCCCGACTTCTTCCCAATATAATCCATTAAAGACGAATTGATCATTCTTGGCTGAATTATGCGCCTGAGCCAGTGAGTCACTACTTTTTAGCAATTTTGAGGTTTGGTTCGCTGTCTCTGATGGCGTATGTTGCTCACTCGACAAGACAACCGATGCTGCTGGAGCGTCATCAAGCATAAAATTACGGGTGATAGAGGCATCACAATAACGTGCTGATTCAACAGAACCACTTACAGAGCCGTCAGTTTGCCAAATGATCGGCTTCACTGTTAGAGAGAAAAGTTCTCCGGCGGCAATAAACCCATCTCCTTGTTCAGAGGTGCCAGAAGGCAAAGCACGTTGGTTGTCACAGATAGCGAATGTCCATGGTCGCGAGTGCACATTAAATGTCCCTTTCACTTCCACTTTGCCTTCTTCAGGGCACTCTTCAAATCCCTCACATTCAAAATGATCGGACAATGTCACTTCAAATATGCCGGACTCGTTCGTGACAAGACCATGTTCAGACAAGCCGTCTTTAAATTCCGCTGAATAGCTAAAGTTTCCTTCACTTCCTCCTAATGGTTGAACCAATGGATGAAAAACCTTAGGAGTACCATTGTAGTTGCTTGCGACTACAGGTTCGCCGGTGGAAGCACAAGCAAGCAATCGCGTATGCACGTTTTCTGGTTTACCTGCAATAACGCGTATTTCATTTAAAGTGGCGCTTTTCGTCTTTGAGTAGGCCTCAAACATAAATGGCGTAAACATAAAGCTAACCGTTTGATGCTTGCTGGTGTCTTCTGCCATAGTGAAAGTCAGCGTGTAGTTAGTACCTAACGCGATGGTATCAATATCGTTCGGGACCACTCGAACAACGAGCTCACCATTGTCGTCAGACATAAATTGGTTTGCTTTTAATGTCTGCTGACCTTTGATCACCTCTAAAGTGAACAAGTCAGGGTGTGATAGGGCTGCACTGACTTCTGCGCTTACAACTTCTCCATTATTGGTTGTCATTGCTGTAAATTGCGGAAGATCGTCGCCGCACATCAGTGCCATGTCGTCCGATGGTGTGACGCTGAGGTCGAAGTCGTTCTCTGATGGAGGCGTAATTTTACATTCAGGGATATAAGAAGGAATAGGGCAAGTTGTTGGTGTTTGATTTGCGTAACTACAATTGGGTTCATCAATGCCACAATAGTGGTTGAAATTTGAACTTGATTCTAGGGTGGCTGTCACACTACCACAAATAGAAGTATTGGAGTTATTAATTGAAAAATGCATTGCCGAAATAGCTTGCTTATTCGCATATATTTTGGTCGTGCCAAAACCTGTATCTACAGTATGTCCCTGAGATGTCAAAGAACCAAAAACTGTCGTATTATTAAGATTTATCCCCGATAGAGCATTAATGTTGCCCACAACTATTGGTGTATTAGAAAGCGACGATTCCAGTTGATTAATTTCTACTTTTGTTCCTTTTGATTTGATATCACCGCAGAACATACCAGATTCGATGTACACGTCACTTTGAGCAATGATGTTGCCATTAAGGACGTTGTGCTCTCCGTAAAACTCGACAGAACGGCCATTTCCACCAACACCATTGGTTTCTATATCTCCTTCGATTTCACTATCAGTTATTTTTATAGAACCTAAAGCAGAGACATTACCTAGTACGTAGCTATTACCATTAATTTTTAACCAAGTTCCTTTAGCTTTGATGTTTATAGGGCTTTCCTTTGAGCCTATGACATTCTGCCCACGGAGTGTTATGGAACCATGAGCGGTTAAAGACGATGAGCTTTGACTACTATTTATAATTTGATCGCCTTTCGGGAGAACAATATTTGTAGTGCAATCGTAAGTAGAACCCGTTACATGAATGGTTCCGTTTTTACAAAAGGCAACATTAGTGTTTGACTTGATATCTGCTAAGTCATAAGTGGTGGCGTGTGAGGTTAGCGGTAAAAAAAGAACCGCAGTGAAAATACTGCAAAGACGCATCATCAAATGTCCTAATGAGTGGAACAAGATGGCATCAAGCGAGCGTGAGCAAATGCTCACTGAAATTGGAATAGCTGCGGTAATTTTTTGTTTTGAAGCAGCTTAGTTATTGAACTTTGGTTATTTTTTATTTCGTATGTCATACCAAAGTTTAGCGGCCTTATTACAACGTAAGTGTCAGGTTAGTTCAAGAGGCCAGTGTGATGTGTGTCGATTTATATGTGTAACTATTTGTTAGTTAAGGATAATAAGTAAGCATGTTGGTTCAGAATCAGGAAGGAAGCGATCCTGATTCTGAATGTTTATAACGCTATGCAGCGTGAACGATGAGTGGAGCCATCTGATATAACTCTTCTAGTATGGCTTTCGTTTGTCTCGAATAGACCAGGCAATCTCGATCGCCAACGAGCTGAATTGCCCTCACTTTACCTGCAACCAGACATTGCCTAATCGTGCGTAGAACCATTTGGATATCAATTTCTGACGCGCCATCAAGGCTGTTTTTGGTTTTTAGAGATCCAAGGTCGATGCTAATGATTATTTGGTCGCAGTGGTCTAGGTAATTGCCGATCTGTTGCTTAACGTTATTGCGATGACGAAAAGAAAACTCTTTCTCGGTCACCCAATCACAACCTTGATCTTCCGCGTATTCCCACGTTTCCTGCTTCGTCTCTTGCTCACAGACGCCAGCAAAAAACAATCGTACGTTTTGATAGCGAGAAAGAGCAAAATGGAATGCAGAGCCTAAGCGTGGCTCAAGTGTCGGCTTCAAGTTCATGTTATGCCCGATATTTACGACACCCACTTCGTCTCGATAGGATACGACCACAGGTAACATTGACAAGATTGCCTCGGTACAGTTGGTCACTAAAACGGGAATAGAATGACGAGAAAGCGAAAGACTTAACGCTTCCTGAAACTCGCCATTTTCCAGCTTGTCGTGGTTGAAGTGACCAAAGTTTTCAGCGGTTTCATGATCATGTTGTTGGTAAAGCCAATCACTAGCATTTTCCAAACTTTGATCAGCTAATTCAAACGCACCCTTCGACATAGGAGGTAAATACTCGCACACTGTCATAAAAGAAAAAGGGTAATGTTGCGGCTGTTTCACTGTGTGATGGAGTTTATAGCGTTTGAAAAAGCTTAACATGATGAATTACCTTTCTGGTGGTAGTGCCCTTGCCGCTTGCAGTACATGTAAAATAATGCGCTGCTTATCCTTTTCGACTCGGTGGGCCGGAGCCATCACCGAGACTGCGCCAATCAGTTTGCTTCCTTTCATTACCGGTGCGCTTATACCTGAAACACCAGGGTCAATCTCAGAAGTACTGACGGCATATCCGTGTTTACGGATGGTTGTGAGCTCTTTTTCCCACTCGTCGCGTCGGTGATCTTGATTAAAATATCTCAAGATTTTCTCGCATCGACTTTGAGGCATAAAAGCGAGCATCACTTTAGATGAGGCACCGCGCAGCAGAGGTTGACTTTGACCCTGGACGAAGCTGCAACGCAGCGCCTGCATACTTTCTTTCTGTCTGACACAAAGCGCACGATAACCAGCTGGTACCATATAAGCGGCCATTTCCCCGGTTTGTTGTACCAACCTAGCCAGTATGGTTTCGACCATGTCGAGCCCATGTTGCGCGGTCTCATAGCTGTGCATGAGTAATAATGCCGCTGGACCAACGACAAATGTCTTGTCGTGAACGCTTTCTTCGATCAAGTTCCACTCTTTAAGCAGTTTTAAGTGTCGGTAAAGGCTGCTTAAAGGAACGTTCAATTGCTCGCTTAGCGCTTTCGCAGAAACTGGGAACGGACTAACTGCAACTTGCATTAACAACTGCAGTGATTTTTCGTTTACCTGGTTAGCATTAGCTTTGTTTGTCGTCATGAGAGTGTTGTAACGTGTTGTAGGAGTTACGACAAATATAATTCTTAATTACTGAGAAAAGAAAAATAATTTTAATGGGTAATTCTTACATGATGAGAAACAGACCGGTAAAGACTTTCGCAAGTACCGATAGACATAACATGGTGTCGAATTAAAGTCTCAGGTTTGAGGCGCTTGATACTAAATTGGAACAGGAGTGAATAAGACATTGTTTAGTTTGCGGTATTACTCAGCGTTTCGCATACTGAGTTAATCCAAACAAATAATGTTAAAAAACGTGAGTTGCTAGCGGGTATCGGAATCGAGGTACCATCTCAGTAAATCGGTTTTATAAAAGGTTACTTTTATATGCTGAATAAGGCGATTTTTAAAAAAGCCATCATTTTCCTTCTGCCTATTCCCTTGGTTATTGGAGAAGTTTTGTATTTAGCTCGTGAAAGCGTGCAAAACAATCTCAATCATTTATTAGAAAAAAATGTGCAAATTGCAGATGAAATTTTATTCCAAATAGAGACAGAAAACCGCACGGCGCTGCTACACCCTGAACGATGTGAAGAGCTCCAGCAAAGCTTAATGTTTGAACGAGATATTGAAGAAATGCTCATTGTGAAAGAGGGAGTCATTACTTGTTCTTCGAAATTGGGAAGTATCTCTAAACCGTTAGCTGAGCACATCGCCTTTCCCAAGGGACAAACGCTAGCGCTTGGTAGTGTTGATAGCTTGTACGATCAGTTCTTGCTAGTGGTAACGGAGGGAGAGCGGGGTTATCAAGCCGTAACGATTATCGATCATGACTACTTTAATGCAACAATAGGGTTTAACAACGATTTACGCCTAAAACGCTCTGCGCTGTTTATCCATGATCAAGTTTCACCTGAAGGAGCATTAAGAGCGGGAAGTAATCCTATCGGTATCAAATCGTCGCAAATGTTTGAGTATGAAGCTTTGAGCGAAGCCAGCGATCTTTTCGTCAAACAGAGAACACTTTCCTATTTTTTGTACTCAATTCCAATTATTTTCGTTATCTACCTTTGCTTGTATGCGTTGAATAAGTTTATTGATCCCCATCGCAATTTGATACTGGATCTTAAAAGAGCGATAAAAAGAGGAGAGTTGACCCTGTATTACCAACCGCAAGTTAACGTTGATACCGGCCAGTTATTCGGGTTTGAAGCGCTAGTGCGATGGGAGCATCAAAGTAAGGGGTTCATTTCTCCGGATGAGTTTGTCCCTGCGGCAGAGCAAAGTGGATTGGTTTTTTTACTTACTGATTTCGTTCTGGATAAAGCGGCAGAGGACTTCAGTAAATTAGGCTTTGATCAGCCTGTCCACCTTGGTATTAACGTGCCGCCTGGTTATTTAGTCGGACCAAACGCGATCAGAAAAATTCAATTGCTCGACAGACAGTTGAGCCGAAACAAAGTCTCATTAGGGGTAGAGATAACGGAGCGTCAGCTCATTGATTCAGAGGCGAGAAAATGCATTGCAGCGCTGCGAGTGCATGGTATTGATGTGCTGATCGATGATTTTGGAACTGGCCAAACCTCGTTAGCATTTCTACAGCACATGCGCATAGATTACTTAAAAATCGATAAGTGCTTTGTCGAAACCATTGGTATTCCTAGCCTTAGTGCTTCTGTCTTAAAAGCGATGGTTCACTTCGCGGAAGAATTACAAGTACAATTGATCGCTGAAGGCGTGGAAACCATAGCGCAAGCTGAACACTTAAAGAAGATGGGAGTGAGATATCATCAGGGATACCTATACTCCAAACCATTACCTTATGAGCAGCTTGCGCAGCGAAGTCATTATGATTGGTAGACGTTAGCTCTATAACACTGAGCATTTTCATCAAACACAAACTCTAACTCATTTTTGATGCTATCTAAGCGGTCTTCTTGGTAGTGAGACACATACAATAGTTGGCTTAAATTCTCTCTAGCGATGAGCTCAAGTGTGTTCTTAACTAACCGTCTACCCAAAAAATCTAACCCTTGATACGGCTCGTCCAAAATCAATAATGTGGGTTGTTTCACGATGGCTCTTGCAATCAGTAATAGTCGCTGCTGACCGTACTCTAATTGCTTGAATGAGGTTTTTTTGTACTGGCTCATATGTAAGATATCGAGCCACTCGTTTGCAATATTCATCTCTTTGCGAGTTGGCTGGTTATACAACCCAATCGAATCGTAAAATCCTGACAAAATGACTTCTAATGCGCTGCAATTGACTCGATATTGGAGGTGTAGCGCTGAAGACACCATACCGATATGCTGCTTAATTTCCCAGATTGTCTCGCCAGTACCACGCTTTTTACCAAAAATATCAATGTCATTGCTGTAGCATTGCGGATGATCGCCAAAGATCAATCCAAGTAAGGTACTCTTTCCACAACCATTTGGGCCTTTGACCTGCCAATGTTGGCCCTTGTCTATGCGCCAGTTCAAGTCAGTAAAAATCTTCTTATCGGTGTATTCAACAGTCCCATTCTTTAGTTCAAATATTGGGTTGTTGAATGGCGTCGAGTGCTGATGCTGACGTATCAAGCTCATCATTTCTTCACTCTGTTGCTCTGACTGAGATTTTATTTGTCCAATGATTGGATGATTATCCCAACTGGACTTATCCATTGTACTATCAAGCTTTCCTGCACTGAAAAGCGCGATGCTATTGATCCACTCAGGCATGTCAGATTCGCGAGAGAAGGTTACGAGTAGTTGCACATTTTGAGAAAGCGAGTGTAAATAGCGAGCGAGAGCAGCTCGGTGCGCAATATCTAAGCCAGTAAATGGATTATCGAGTAATACTAAGTCAGGTTGTGTGGCTAAAGCTCGGGCGAGCATTACTCTTCTGGTTTCTCCGGTAGAGAGAACGCGGAAGCCACTATCTTTAAGATGACTTAGGTCGAGATCATTAATTAGCTGTTCAGTTAAGTTGGTGTCTTGGCTCTGCTCTAGGATTAATGAATAAACAGTGCTCCCTTGGTCGATACGATCAAGAAAATCCGTATCATCCTTTTCTAATTCTCTTTCCAGTAATCGCTGTTGCTCTGATAACGACACTTGCGCAACGGACAGCCCATTTAGCTCAATTTCCCCACTATTTGGTGACATTTCATCACAAATAAGGTCTCCAAGCAGAGAGCCAATATCTCCATCCGCGCTGAATATCCCCCAAGACTGCTGAGTGTTAATTTTCCAATCGTCAATAAACAAGTGTGTCGTGTTTCTCTTAGCTGCAAGCTGACGAAAGTGAATAGTCATTGTGTTTGTCTTCCCTGTTTTCGTTTTAGTGGATTACTTATAACAATTTACGAACTCAGTACGGAAGCGCTTTTGTGTATTAATTTTGAACAGTGCTCAGTCTTGTGCATATTAACGAAGCCTTGTAGTAGAGGATAAAAATGCGACTAGAGTCATTAAGTAACAAGTAAACTTGTCAATAATTTTGTTTTATTTTTGAATCAACCTATCATTATGCATGTATATGTTATGCTGATAAATTCATATTTGCCGTTTGTTAATTAATCAATGTAAGGACACATGTTTATGAGTGAAACGGAATACGATTACCCTTCGAGTTACAGCCTAGTTTCCATTACCGATACCTCCAGTTACATCAAATATGCCAGTGAAAACTTTAATGAAGTCGCGGGGTTTGATGAAGGGGAGCTTATCGGTAAACCCCACAATGTTGTGCGTCATCCTGATATGCCAAAACAGGCTTTTAAAGATTTATGGACTCACCTGAAAACTGGCAAACACTGGATGGGAATGGTCAAAAATCGACGTAAAAACGGCGGCTATTATTGGGTTGACGCGTTTGCTTCTCCTATAAAATCTAATGGTGAAGTTGTGGAATACCAATCAGTGAGATTTAAACCTGAGCGTATACACATCCAGCGAGCGGAAAAAGCGTATTCGAAGCTTCGAAATAATCGTAAGCCGTGGAAAATGTATCTTCCTCGTACACGTTTGTGGATGAGATCGGCCTTCTTCCTTTTAATTTCAAACCTTCTTGGCTTACTCATTCTACAAATGAATCAATCACCAGTGATAGCGTTTGGCGTTGTTGCGTTACTTTCCGTTTTCTCTATTTATGTATTAACCAGACCAGTTGAGAAGCTCGCTAAACAGGCTAGGCAAGACTTCAACAATCCACTCATGGAATATATTTATTGCGGAAGAATCAACGATCTGGCTGAGATTGAGCTGGGTATGAAGATGCGTAAGCAATTTGCCAATGCGCTATTGGGGCGCGTTGGCGTGTCTGTAAAAGACTCTTGCGAAAAAACGCGCGCAAGTGCTAACAGTGCTGCGACAAATAGCCAGCAAGTGACGGAGAACTTAAGCGCACAGAAAGTGGAGATTGACTCGGTCGCAACAGCGGTCAACGAGATGCAAGCCTCTTCATCTGAGATATCAAATAATGCTCAAGCGACCGCCGAGGCTACGTTAGAAGCGCAAAATACGATGATAGACAGCCGTAGCGTTATCGATAATGTTAACCAATCGGTACTAGAGCTGGTGGGTGAGCTCGGCGAAATATCTAAAGTGGTCATACGTTTGAACCAACAAACCGAGCAAATTGGAACCGTTGTTGAAGTCATCAATGGTATTGCCGAACAAACTAATTTATTAGCGTTGAACGCTGCAATTGAAGCCGCGAGGGCAGGCGAACAAGGCAGAGGGTTTGCCGTTGTAGCAGATGAAGTGAGAACCTTAGCTAAAAGAACTCAGGAATCGACAACAGAGATTAAATCGGCCATTGAAGGGATTCAAAATGGGAGCAAATCAGCGGTTTCTGCGTTAGAGAAAGGTAATGAAATGTCGACCGGAACGGTAACATTGCTAGGTACTGCTTTGGATAGCATTCAACAACTGGAGTCCCTTGTTCAGGACGTCGTCGAACGAAACCAACAAATTGCGGTCGCGATAGAAGAGCAGGTTTATGTAACGGATGAAATAAATGAAAACATCCAGTCGCTTAATTTAAAGTACAGTGAATCGTATGAACTGATGACTGAAACGAATCATATGAACACCAAAGTGCAAAATTGCACCAATGACCTGTCTGAAATGATTAAGAAGTTTGCTTAAACTTTAGAAAATCGAAGTTAAAAGCCCGCTAAACATTAGCGGGCTTTTAACTGGAATATAGTGAAGTGCTGGATTCGCTTACGAGCGAGGATTTCTAAATCTCGTTTTTGTAAGAGCTAAAACGACGAGAGCTCGCAATAAATGCGAGCTCTCTAAATAAGTGGCGGAGAGATAGGGATTTGAACCCTAGATACGCTATTAACGTATGCCGGTTTTCAAGACCGGTGCTTTCAACCACTCAGCCATCTCTCCGTTGTGGGCGGTATAATAAGGAGCATAGTCCGACTTGTAAAGTGCTGAATTATAATAGAAGTACTGTTTGCTTGTTTTATGATCACTGATGTGATGTTGGACAGTTTGAAAACGGAGTGAAAAAGGGACAAAAAGTACCAATTTATAGAGTTTTTACTTTATATTGGCGCACGTCAATAAAATGGTGTTTTATTGTTATCTTGCTGATATATAAGACATAACATGCTTTTAGGGTACATGTGTTCGCCCGAAAGTATTTGCAAGACTTTGTGAACTAATTCAAAATTAACTGGTATAGCCAGTTGTGCTTAGAATTCTTAAGGGTGTTTATGAAGGTCACAAATCTATTTAAAGACAAAGTTGATGCGATTTCTGCTCATCAATCCGAGTTTATGAATTGGATGTCTCCAACGTTACGCGATTATTGGAGTGACTTTTTGGGGAAAGCTCAAAATAGCTTTCTTTTCTCAAAAGTTCGTGATCACCAGCAGCCAGCCGTCAACGAAGAAGTTGCACCTCAACCTGCACCGATCGTAATGGCACCTGAGGCTCAAAAGCTTTATGACGAGTTAAGTGAAAAAATTGGCGAAGTTATTCACACTGGTGATTGGGTTCATGTGTCTCAAGAACGTATTAACCAATTTGGTGCGGTAACGGAAGACATGCAATGGATTCATACTGATCCAGAGCGTGCTTCAACTGAATCTCCATTTAAGACAACTATCGCTCATGGCTTTTTAACATTAGCATTGCTGCCTACACTGACGGATTCAGTCGATCCAGACAAGCCAATGTTCCCAACAGCTAAAATGGTAGTTAACTTGGGTTTAAACCAAGTCCGTTTCCCTTACCCTGTCAAAGCAGGCAATAATGTTCGTGCAGTCAGCACGTTAACAAAAGTAACGCCAATCAAAAAAGGTTTGGAGATTGAGCGCGAAATTAAAGTGGAAATTGAAGGTATTCGTCGACCTGGTGCGGTTGTGGTCTCTGTAATTCAACTGCATTTCTAATTCCGAAACCGGATAGAACACGACATAGTAAAAGAGAGCATCAAGGTGCTCTCTTTTTCATTTTTACTGATTAAAGTTTTTTACTGGCGTATAACCGTAACCTGCAATCGCTTTTTGTCCCTGCTCTGAACGAAGGAAAGCGATAAAACCTTTACCTGCATCGCTAATCTTATCTACTTTGTATAGCACTAGGAACGGTCGCGCCAACTTGTACTTATGATTGCTAATGTTTGTCGAGGTTGGGTCAATACCATCTAACTGAATCGCCTTGATCGAGCGATCTACTGACCCTACAGAGATAAAACCAATGGCGCGAGTGTTATGGTTAACAATGGTTTTTACCATGCTGTTGCTGTTTACAACCAAGTTGTTTGGGCTGATATCCGAGACAAGGCGATCATTAACGATTTTGGTCAGTCCCAGCAAGCTTTCGAAGCTGTAACGTGAACCTGAAGACGCTTCTCTAGTAACCACCGCGATAGGCTGATCTGCGCCCCCGACCTCTTTCCAATTCTTAATTTTACCTTTGTAAATATCAAATAGTTGTTGCTGAGAAAGGTTTTCTACAGAGTTGGTACGGTTTACAACAACAGCGAGGCCATCATAAGCGATAGGGTATACATTGAGATCTTCACCTTTTTCGCTTTCAGTCAGATAGCGAGAGCTCATGCCTATTTCGGCTACTCCTTTATTGACCATGGTGATACCAGCACTCGAACCAATGCCCTGAACAGCAACGTAATCGTCTGGGTGTGTTTTGTTGTATTCCTCAGCAAGTACATCCATCACACGAGCAACCGACGTTGAACCCGAGATGTTGATTTCTTTTGCAATGGTAGGGAGGGAGACTGCTATGGCCAATAACGTCGCCACAGTAAAACGTAACATATTAAACTCCATATACGGGATAAAGCAGAGTTTATGATATTGCGTTCAGGTTACACTTTTGTGAACTGTTAGCGCTAAACAGGGGAATTGTTTCTAGTCAAGAGGTGATGGAGCTAGCGTTTCCAAGTGGATTGAGATGATAATCTGGGTAAATGATAATATAGCTATCTTATACTTGAGTTAGGTAGATAACTACCATCGGTGATGATGTAAAGGTTATATACTAGGATCGACAGCTCTAACTATCATCCATCGGGAGAACGTTGATGTCAGTGTCCCAAATGGCGACAAGTCGTTTATACAAATCAGTTCAATCGCTCTGCTCTGCGCGTAATGCTAACTTGCCTGTCGAACAGGGCAAGTGCCTCTATGAGCTAGTAGAAAATGGCGTTGAGCTTCATCGGGCGCATTTTCTCCTCGACTCCCAGCATAGCGAGTATACTTCTCCCGTCGCGAAGATCATGTTTGATGAGGACAACCAACTTTGGTATTTCTATGTTCCCACATATCACAACGAGCTGTTAAGGTGGGTGCCTTATAAGCCACTTCCATTTAGCCGAATGCTTGAGGACTTACTCAACGAGTTGGAGCGCGATCCTCAAGCGTGTTTTTGGGAATAGGGCGAGCCCAACGGATGCGAATGCCGACATGATTTATACTTTAGGCTTAACGACTTGGTTTCTAAAGTCTTTGGGGGTCATGTTGTAAACGGATTTAAATGCTGTACTGAAATGCGCTGCACTTTTAAAACCAGACTCAAACGCTATTTCTGTTATTGATTTTTCTGACTTGCGCAGTTGGGTTGCTGCGAAGTTTATCCGTTTCACCTTTAATATCTGAGAAAACGAAAGATCATCTGCGGCGAGGCGACGTTTCAAGGTCGCGATGGACATGCTCATATGAGCCGCTAAGCCTTCTAGCGTGATGTCTTTTTCAATATTACCCTCAATGTACTTAATGGCTTTTTGAGAGTCGCTCAGGCTACTTGCATCATCTATGATAGATAGGATGTTTGGCTCTACCTCAACCATCAACGACAGCAATGCCATTGCGATATGGCTTTGTGTGTAGTCTGGAGCGTTGCGACTCGCTAACTTAACCAACATGTCCTTCAATTGTGCTACTTCGCTACTGGATTGCGTTGAAAAAGGATAGAAGCGCCTTTCTTCCGTTTTGGAACGTAGCATCGGGTGCGCTTTCTTAAAGTCACAGAATATGTTTGGGTTGAAGACCAAAGCCAGTGCTTTAAAGCCACCGTCACTAGAGACGGCTTCTGCACTGCTCAGATCTGCGGAGTTATAGAGTGTGAAATCTCCGGCTTTAAGTTCAAATTGCTCACCATTAGGTTGATGAACTAATAGGGCACCTTCTTCAACAATATATAATCCATTATGTGTTGCAGTGTAACGCTCACTTTTGCGCGCAGTGAAGTGATTAAAGCGAATGATCTCAATGTTCGGCATACTCGTTCTTATCGTTTTACATAACAAATAAAAAAGGCGCTCAATAGAGCGCCTTTTAACTTCATTCGGTATTATTCACTTACAGTCTGTTCTGTTTGTGCTGCTGGTTGTTCAGCGAATACCTGGGTTGGCTTTGCAACTAAACTGCGGTTTTCTTGGTTTACGTCCGTAAGGACAATTTCCAATGTATCCCCAAGTTTGTATACGACCTCTTTATCGATAGAGATGGTACCGTTGTCGCCATTGCACTCAATTCTTTCTTTATTATCAAGAATTAGTGCACCAGGAATAAAGGCTGCTGCGCCATTTTCGAGAAGTCGGACACGTGCGCCTGCACGATTAATATCGAAAATCTCACCTGTGAAACAAGTTTTCTTGCTCGGCTCATCAGCAAGCGTGCGTGCATATAGCCAATCTGAGACATTTCGCTCAGCGATTTTATGATGTTTACGATGTAGAGCTAGCTCTTCGCCTACTTGGTCATCTGGTTTTTGTACGGGTTCTTTACCAAGGATGACGGCCTTCAACATACGGTGGTTGATCATATCACCGTATTTACGAATTGGTGATGTCCAAGTTGCATAGATGTCTAAACCCATTGCGTAATGAGGCAGAGGCTGATTACCCACTTCACTGTATGCTTGGAACTTACGAATACGGTTATCTAGATAAGACGTTTCTTGAGCAGCCAACCAGCGGCGCAACGCAGCAAAGCCTTCTAGCGTAGCAATAGACTCCGCTGTGAACTCCAACTGGCCTTCTGGATTGACAAGTTGAACCACTTCTTCAATCTTCTCGTTCTTGATACCTGCATGCGTATTGAAGACACCTGTTTCAAATTTATCGCGTAATGTACGACCTGCACAGATGTTTGCGGTAATCATGGATTCTTCAACAAGACGGTTTGCACTGCGGCGCATGTCTGCGTGGATAGCGATTACATCGTTATCTTCACTGAGCTCAAAACGGTAGTCAGGACGATCAGGGAAGACCACTGTGTTTTTCTCACGCCATTCAGCGCGAGCAAGAGAGAACTCATAAAGATCACGAACGATAGTCGCGATCTCTTCAGATGGCGTCCATGCTTCAGAGCTGCCGTTTTCTAACCAATCAGACACGTGATCGTATACTAGGCGTGCATGTGATTTGATGTTTGCCGCGAAGAATTTAATATTGTCGCCAATCACACCATCTTTACTTACCGTTACGGTACAGCAAATAGCAGGGCGGGTTTCTCCTTCAATCAGAGAACATAGGTTGTCCGCTAAATCGCGAGGTAGCATCGGGATGTTGCGGCCTGGAAGATAAATAGTATAGCCACGCTCACGCGCTACTTTATCCATTTCATCTTCAGGTGTGATGTAAGCGGTTGGGTCCGCAATAGCGATGGTGAGTTCGAAATCGCCAGATACGGTTTTCTTCGCGTACAGCGCATCGTCCATATCTTTAGTCGATTCACCGTCGATAGTGACGAATGGAACATGAGTCATGTCTACGCGTTCTAGCTCCGCGTCGTCTTTTAGTTCCCAGTTATCGATGCCTGCTGGCTCAGAGTTTGGTAGATCGTTTTGAGCAAGCGTCACCCACCAAGGCGCAATTTTATCATTCGCGTCAGTGATTTTTTCAGAAATTTCTACGAAGAAAGAGTTATCGCCTTTTAGAGGGTGGCGAATAAGATGTGCGACAACCCAATCACCTTCGGCGAACTCGTCAGGTTTTAGACCTTTCTTTAGTTTCGCTTTAAGAGATAGCTTTTTAAGCTGTGGGTGATCAGGTGCTACGTTGAGCTTGCCTTTGAACATTTTTACTCGACCAATAAAGCGAGTCACGGCTTGTTCCAGCAGCTCTTGTGGCTCTGCAACTTCGCGTTCATTTTCGGTGCGGATAATGGCGATGACTTTGTCACCGTGCATGCACTTTTTCATGTACGCAGGCGGGATGAAGAAGCTCGTCTTACTGTCCACTTCCAAAAAGCCAAAGCCTTTATCTGTGGCTTTTATTGAGCCTTCTTTTTTAGGCAGGTTTTCTTGGATTTGCTGCTTAAGCTGAGCGAGTAGTGGGTTATCTTGAAACATCTTTTCTTAAATTACCTATGGAGTTGGGCACACTATAATCATTGCGAGCTATTATTACTACCTGTGGAGCGTAATTTCGCCGTGAATTTTGCCAATTTAACCACGAGAAATTGGCTTAAATATTGATGAAATTCTCATCTGTGAGTTACGCGAATCTACGGGGAATGGTAGGGTTGGTGGAAAAATATGCTAAAAATACCATTGTTGAGAATAAATTGTGATGTAATTCAATTTTTTCTGGATTTTTTTATGCTTTTAAGGAATAATCCGCCTCCCTTAGTCGTCCCTAATGGCTTATCGCGGTTGTGTACTGTGCTGTGTTCCCGTCTGAATGGAATCAGTATCTGGATGGATCAGTATCGAATTGGAAGAGCATATGGGACTGTTTTTTTGTTTAATTAAGTAGGATCCCAATGCAAGATTCTGTTATTCAATTCAGTGATTTATCTCTGAATGATTCTATCCTTTCTGCTCTAGACGGAATGGGTTTCGTGTCACCAACTCCAATTCAGGCTGCGGCAATCCCACACCTATTGGAAGGTGCTGACGCGCTGGGTAAAGCTCAAACAGGTACAGGTAAAACAGCAGCGTTCTCTCTGCCTCTTCTCAACAAACTCGATCTAAACCAACGCAAACCGCAAGCGATTGTACTTGCTCCGACTCGTGAGCTGGCAATTCAGGTTGCAGCGGAAATGAAAAACCTTGGTAAAAACATCAAAGGTTTGAAAGTTCTAGAGATTTACGGTGGCGCATCTATTGTCGACCAAATGCGTGCTCTTAAAAGTGGCGCTCATGTAGTTGTCGGTACTCCAGGCCGTGTTCAAGATCTTATCAATCGCGAACGTCTACACCTAGACGAAGTTAGTACTTTCGTTCTTGATGAAGCAGACGAAATGCTAAACATGGGTTTCGTAGATGACGTAACTGCGATCATGGAGCACGCTCCAGAGTCAGCACAACGCGTTCTGTTTTCTGCAACTATGCCTCCAATGCTGAAGAAGATCGTTGAACGTTTCCTTCGTGACCCTGTAACGGTTGACGTTGCTGGTAAAAACCACACTGTAGACAAAGTTCAACAACAGTTCTGGGTAGTGAAAGGTGTAGAGAAAGATGAAGCAATGTCTCGTCTTCTTGAAACTGAAGAAACTGACGCGTCAATCGTATTCGTACGTACTCGTCAAGATACTGAGCGTCTGGCTGACTGGCTATCTGCACGTGGCTTCAAAGCAGCTGCACTGCACGGTGACATTCCTCAGTCTCTACGTGAGCGTACTGTTGATCACATCAAACAAGGTGTTATTGACATCCTAGTTGCAACTGATGTTGTAGCTCGTGGTCTTGACGTTCCACGTATTACGCACGTATTCAACTACGACATCCCATTTGATGTTGAGTCATACATCCACCGTATCGGTCGTACTGGCCGTGCTGGACGTAAGGGTAAAGCGATCCTTCTAGTTCGCACTAACCAAATTCGTATGCTTCGCACTATCGAGCGTGTAACTAAGTCATCTATGGAAGAAATCCAACTTCCTCTACGTGACCAAGTTGCTGAAGCTCGTCTAGCTAAGCTAGGCGCTGAGCTTGAAGCAGAGAAAGAGCACAAAGCACTAGACAAATTTGCTGAGTTGGTAGAGAAACTACAAACTTCTCTAGACATCGACCCAGCAACACTTGCTGCTATGCTTCTTAAGCGTCAGCAAGGCAAACGTCCTCTGTTCTACATTGGCGAAGACCCAATGGTTGAAGCAATTGAGCGTGACAAGCAACGTCGTAAAGAGCGTCGTGAAGGTGGTCGCGATGGCGGTCGTAACTTCAACAACCAAGACTGGGATACTTACCAGCTTCAAGTTGGTCGTGAGCAAGGCGTTCAAGTTAAAGACATCGTTGGCGCTCTAGCAAACGAACTAGGTCTAGGTAAAGGTTCTATCGGTGCGATCAAGCTAGCTCAAGGCCACACATTCGTACAGCTACCTAAAGCAATGACTTCAGACGCGGCGAACAAGCTAAGCAAACTACGTATCCGTCAACAAGATGTTGGTGCTGTAGTATGTGATTTCGATGATTTCCGCGAGTCTCGTGGTGGTCGCCGTGACGGTGGTCGTCGCGAAGGTGGTCGTCGTGATGGCGGTGGTTACCGTGGCAACCGCGAAGGCGGCAATCGTGGTGGTGATCGTCGTGAAGGCGGTCGTCGCGAAGGTGGTTTCCGTGGTAACCGTGACGGCAACCGCGATGGTAATCGTGAAGGTGGCGAACGTCGTTTCGATCGCAACCGTGGTGGTGATCACCGTGGTGCACATCGTGGTGAACGTGGTCACGGTCGTGGCCGTCGTACAGACGCATAATCACGAGTGATTAAAGCGACGGTTTAAGTTGCTACAAAAAGAATTGAAAGCCGAGCAAAGCGCTCGGCTTTTTTATGCGCGTCTAATACGGTTTTGCTTTTCATCGTGTTTGTTTACCCAACTTATTACTTCGTCTAAGGGCAGGTCAGAACAAGTAACCCTGAATGATGTCACAGCCTCGACTTCTCAAAAAATGCAGTGTGTCCATGTCTTGAACGCCTTCTGCTACGACCGAATACCCTAATCCATGTGCTAACGCAATCGTGTTCTCAACGATAGAGCGGGAGCCTTCAGTGCGGCTTGCTGTGAAAAGAAATTAACCAGCTTACCTTGAAACGTATTATCAATCTTTCGACGTTTTTGAGGTTATCTCATAATTTGAATCAGTCATTGGCCTTCAGGTTGTGTCATGTCTTCGATAGACTCAAAGCAGTATTTACGATTAGGGAGCCCAGTAAGAGCGTCATGGACAGCATTGCGCTTCTCTCTTTCAGCAACGGTATGAAGCTCGAATATCGAATCGTTGCTCCACTTAATCACCAGCACGACAAAGATACTGCCGCCAAAAAGTATAAGAGAAACCCCCGTTTCTAAGAGAGAAGCAATAGGTTTTTGCATGATGGCGTGCAAAAAAACGGCATAAGCAAAAATGAAACAGCTGATTAACAATAATAGGAAAGTCCACCCGGTTACGTCAGTTTTCGAGCAGATGTTTTTTGTCATCTGCCATCCCCAGCAGAGCAAAATCGAACCTAAGATCACTAATAGAAATGCAATAGTGGGCACATTATTACCCCGATTTATTGATTGGTTTGTTATTTTTGTTCACCCAATAAACAACGTATCTTATATATCTGACTTTGTACAAATTGACCTATTCATAAATTATCTTTAACAAGTGATATCTTTTAGCCTTCAAATAAAATGAAAACTTGCTACAGATCAACAAAATTTGTTCAATCAAATCGGTTTTACTAAAAGATTGTTGAAAGATTAAAAAATTATTGAATAATAGAGGGGCAAACAAGAAGTACGCAGCGCACAAGCGCTATTACAACCTCTGCTCTACAACAGGATAACTATTTCATGTCTAATTCGTTTGTACTGGTGATCAACTCTGGTAGCTCTTCATTAAAATTTGCTGTTATTGATTCTGAAACCGGTGAAGCTTTGGTATCAGGTATTGGTGAGTGTTTTGGCCTACCTGAAGCTGAAATCAGTTGGAAATATCAGGGAGAAAAAACCGTTGAAGCAATTCCAGCTGGTGGCAACCATCATCAGTACGCTGTTGAGCGAGTGGTAAAACTACTCGATACTCTAGGTTTGAGCTCAAAATTTGTCGCTGTAGGCCATCGCATTGTCGCAGGCGGTGAAACCTTTAAAGGAACTGTGAAAGTTGATGAAACAGTTATTCAAGAAGTAGAGCGCCTTGCTGAACTTGCACCACTTCATAACAAAGCGAACGCTGAAGGCATGAGAGCGGCAATGGCGGCGTTCCCTTCACTGCCTCAATTTGCTGTATTTGACACTGCTTTCCACCAAACAATGCCAGCCAAAGCCTTTATGTACGCACTTCCTTACGAGCTTTACGAAGAGCATAAAGTGCGTCGTTACGGTGCTCACGGTACAAGCCACTACTACGTAAGCCGTGAAGCAGCGAAAATGCTAGATAAGCCGGTTGAAGAAAGCAGCTTTATCACTGTGCACTTAGGTAACGGTGCATCAGTGAGTGCGGTTAAAAATGGCGAATGTGTTGATACAAGTATGGGTTTGACGCCGTTAGCTGGCCTAATGATGGGCACTCGCTGTGGTGACCTTGATCCAAGTGTTATCGAGTTCCTTTTCCGTAAAGGCTGGGAAAAAGACGAAGTGTTCGAGATGATGAACAAGAAGTCAGGTTTCTTAGGTGTATCTGGTGTGACAAGTGATGCTCGTGGCGTACTAGAAGCAATGGAAGCGGGGAATTCACGTGCGAAGTTGGCATTTGAGATCTTCACTTACCGCGTTGCGAAATACATTACTTCCTACCTAGCGGCTCTGGATTCATTAGACGGCATCATCTTCACTGGTGGTATTGGTGAAAACTCACTACCAATTCGTCGTGAAATCTTGAAAAACCTAAAACTGTTAGGTTTTGTTGAAGATGAGAAAGGTAACGAAGATGCAAGATTTGGTAACGCAGGTGTTATTGCAACATCTGAGTTATTAGGTGCCAAAGCTCTTGTTATTCCTACTAACGAGGAATTTGTGATAGCTAAACAATCGGTTGAGCTATTGTAATATATAACGAAAACAGAAAGTTAAAAGCGAGCCTCGTGCTCGCTTTTTTACTTAAAGCAATTTGGTAATTACTCTTTGAGTTTCAGAGCTTCGCGCTTTTCGATTAAAAAATCCATCAAGACGCGGATTTTTTTCGGCATATGCTCTCGTGAAGGTATATATAAATAAAACCCAGGAAACTCTTTGCACCAAGGTGTCAGAACTCGGGTCAATCTTCCCTCATTTATGTGCTTTTCCACCCATAAATCAATATGCTTCACTAAACCCACACCCTGTATTGCAGCTTGTAACATACTATAGTCATCATTAAAAATAGCATTGCCTTTAGGCTCGAAAACGAGGGTGCGCTTTGCAACATCTGGAGAGGTTAGCGACCAATGATCAATTGTTCCGCTAGAGGTAAAACGATAAGCAAGGCAATTGTGACCTTCTAAATCCTCAGGAGTTTGAGGTAGTCCATTTTGCCTAAAGTATTCAGGAGAGCCCACTATTGCCGTTGTTAACGGCGGAGTAATAGGGACCGCAACCATATGTTCATCTAAGCTTAATCCTAAGCGAATGCCAGCGTCAACGCCTTCTGCGACGATGTTAGAAAACCCATCATCCATGATTAGCTCTAGGCGTATTTTAGGATAACGAGAGAGGAACTCACCTAGATAGGGCTCAATAAGCAGCCGAGCAGCGGTTCTTGATACACTGATACGGATTAATCCCGAAGGCTCAAGATGAGAGTCGTTCAATTCGTTAACGACCTGCTCAATGTTCATCAATGAAGGTTGCAAAATATCAAGCAGACGTTGGCCTTCTTGAGTCAACGACATACTTCTAGTGGTTCTATTGATTAACCGAACTTGTAGCTGTTGCTCTAACGCTTTCAGGTGTTGTGATAAGGCAGCACGGGTTATCCCCATTTCTAAGGCTGCTTTAGTGAAACTGCGATGGCGAGCAATATGTGCAAACCACGTCAGTGATGAAATTAAAGAAGGTTCTATTCTCATTTGTTAAGTATAACTAAACAGTCATGTAGATAAAACGATATTTATCCGAAACAGTGTGTTGACTAATATTACCTCGAAGCTTAGGTCAGCCTGAGATGAACAGTTAACCTCTAATGGAGAATGTCGCTATGTCTAAAGTCACTTTCAAAAATCTCAATGGTCAAGGTATTGAGATTTCAGCGGTTATCAACTTCCCTACAGATTTTGATGCAAGTAAACAATATGCGGCGGTTGTTGTTTCACACCCAGGTGGTGGCGTAAAAGAGCAAACCGCAGGCCTATATGCGAGTAAACTTGCAAAAAGCGGCATAATTGCCATTGCGTTTGACCGTTCGTATCAAGGTGAAAGTACAGGTGAGCCTCGCCAAATGGAAAACCCTTACACGAGTACTGAAGACGTGAGCGCAGTCGTCGACTATCTGACAACGTTAGAGTACGTCGATAACGATAAAATTGGCGCAATGGGGATTTGTGCTGGTGCGGGCTATAGTGCAAATGCAGCGATCAATGATCGTCGAATCAAAGCACTGGGTATGGTTAGTGCCGTAAACATTGGCCAAATGTTCCGTAATGGTTGGGATAATTCGGTTAACGATGCTGACGCTGTTGATTACTTAGAATTTGGTTCGAATGCTCGCACAACCGACACGAATGGTACAGAATTCGCGACTATTCCTCTAGCTCCGATGCGTGAAGAAGATGCCTCAAATGCAGAGCTACGCGAAGCTTGGGAGTATTACCACACACCACGTTGTGAACATCCGAATGCGCCGGGCTTTGCTCTAACTCGTAACTTAAACCAGATCATTACTTACGATGCGTGCCACAAAGCGGAAGCATTCCTAACTCAGCCAATTCTTGCTGTCGTTGGTAGTGACGCAGGCAGCAAATGGATGAGTGATGACCTGATAGAACGTGCTGCGAGTTCAGATAAAACCTTGTATGCCATTGATGGTGCAAACCATATGTCGCTTTATGATGTTGCCGAATACGTCGATGACGCAGTATCCCAACTCGCATCTTTCTTCCAACGCACTCTTTAATATTCCCGATGAAAGGCTCAATTGCTTCGAGCCTTTCTGCTCTCAAGGCTTTTTACTCTTAAGGTATTGATTATGAATATGCAAAAAATCACTTTTAGAAATGCTGATATGTCTTGGGATATGTCTGCATTAATTTTATTCCCAGAAGGCTTCAATGAATCGAAACGCTACCCAACAATGATAAGTGTTCATCCTTTTGGTAGTTGTAAAGAACAAACATCCAGCGCTGTCTATGGTAAAGCCCTTGCTGAGTTAGGTTACGTCGTGATCGCATTTGACGCGAGCTTCCAAGGAGAATCGGGGGGATTGCCTCGCTACGTAGAAGACCCAAGTCAACGTGTTGAAGATATCAGTCGCGTTATCGACTATGCAGTGACTTTACCTTATGTCGATGAGAATAGAATTGGTGGACTCGGTATCTGCGGCGGTGGTGGTTACATGATCAATTCAGCCCTAACCGAAAAGCGCTTGAAAGCTGTCGTAGGTATTACGCCTGTTAACTTAGGTCGCTTGTTCCGTGAAGGCTTTAGTATGTACGACCCTATCGCCAATCTTGAAGCTATGGCTGCGCAGAGAACAGCCGAAGCTCGCGGCTCAGAGCTGAAAATCGATGAACTTCTTCCTCCAAATATTGAATTTGCAAAAGAAAATGGATTAACAGAACGAGACGTGTTCGAAGCTACTGAATACTACAAAACATCACGTGGACAAACCGAAGGTGGTGCAACTCGTATGCTGTTTTCACATGCACAGAAAACACTGAGCTGGGATGCCTTTGCATTTGCCGAAACGTTATTGACTCAGCCTGTTATGGCCGTGGTAGGGCAAAAAGTCGGGGCGTTTGGTGCTTATCGTGATGGGCAGGAAATTTATGGCCGCTCTGTTCAATCAAAAGACCGACAGCTGGTTAATTTGGAAAACTGGTCTCACTATGAACTGTATGACCATCCAGAAGCAGTCGGCATTGCAATGGACAAGGTTTCAGCATTCCTTGAAACACACTTAAAATAATCTAATAAGTTAGAAGCGTTTTGTAGAGTTGCAAAGCGCTTATTTTTAACAGCGTAAGATGTAGTTCGAAGCGAGTAGGTCGGTAAATCTTCGTGCGAATAACCTCATCTACAGGCTATTGACTAAATACCACTGCCAAATACTGTTTAAGACAATGTACACTGAAACCTAATTAAAGGCGTTAGATAGGAATGAAGTTTAATTTATGCGCAAATCAGATAAGAAGGTCGAGAATCTAATTAGAGGAGTGTTGACCGAAGTTTGTGAAGATACGCTAAAAGGCTACGATGGCTTTCTTTGGGTGACTCATACCGTCAAATTCTCTTCTTTTCCACAAAGTTTAGAAATAGTCTGCGTATTCGAAACGAAGCAAGATCGAGCTAACTTTTTTGAAGGAGAGGGCCGCCAGCATGTTTCCACAACTATTCAAAAGGCATTTAATAAGGCAGGAGTGCAACTAAAGAACGCCAGTAAGCAAATCAGTTACGATACAAAACAAAAGTGTTAGTGCGGGCAGCAATGGTCCGTAATAAAATGGTGCTTGGCTACCTTGCTATAAAAATGCAAAGGGCACTGGATGGGCAATGAAGCTTCAGCTCACTTAGATATACATCGGTGTAACTATGAGTTATGGAGTTATGGAGTTATGGATTGTGAATACGGTTGGTTTTCTAATGTTGCCTTAAGAGGCCATGATTAGTCGTTTACAATGAGTAAAGTACAAACTTCTGCATGGTGGATATCCGCAGAAAATTATTGAAAAGAAAGGCTCTAGCTGGAGCGGTCTATCATTTTCTTTGGGTTACCTCGACTATGAATAGCTTAATTGCTATGTTTCGCAAAATATATGGATATTCTTCTGCTCGTTATCTTCAGATGCCGTGCAGAAGAATGTGTTTGCCGGCTGAGGGAAAAATGAAAACCAAAATAATAATGTCTTTTCTACTCGCTACATTATGTGTCAGTGTCAGCGCCAGTACGAATGAGCCGAAATACCATTCTGCGCTAACAGTCAAAACGGGATTCAGTGAAGACAGAGACAAGCCTGTGGAAGTCTATTATTGGTATCCCACAACGAACGAAAAAAACAACTTCTCGTTTGGTAGGGGGAACATTTTTAAATCAGTCGAAACGCAGTTAGATGCCCCTTTAGCAAGTGGAAAATTTCCCGTTGTGCTTTTGTCGCAGGGCGGAACACGGTCAGCGTTTTCCCACAGTGGTTGGATAGCCTCGAGCCTGGCGCAACAAGGTTATGTCGTTGTGGTACCAAAGCCTCCTGCACCGAACGAAATCAATGCAGAAATGGCTGTTGATGAAATCACATTCAGAACCAGTGATTTGGTGCTTGGGCTGAACGAATTAAGTTCGGTCGGGGTACTGTCCGGAGGCGTAGATACTGATGCAGTGCAGGGGGTCGGCTTTTTTCTGGGCGGCACATCTATGCTGATGCTCTCCGGAGCGCAAATAAGCCCGGAGAAATATCGAACATCGTGTCACAACGCCACCAATGTAGACTGTCATTGGTTACGTGAAAATAACGTTGATATTACCAGCATCCCGGATCAAAAATTCCCCCGATTTCAGTCTGAAAACAAACTGAAATCGGTCGTCGTTATCAACCCTGAGCTAACGAAAACTTTTGTCCCTGAAACTCTGGCCTTGATGAACAATGCTATCACCGTGGTGGCGCTCTCTGATCGGCTACATCCCGCACTGACACCAGCCGAATCACTTGTTGCTCTTCCCAATGTGACGTTTCAAGAGATCCCCAGTGCGAGTCAGTTTAGTGCGTTCGCAGAATGTACTGAGCGTGGCATTAAAATTCTCGCATCAGAAGGGGAGGAAGCACTTTGCCAGGAGCGTGACGAGGTTTCCAGAAAGGACAATCACCAGAAAATTTTGGATGTAATTCTGACTAGCCTAACAAAGCCACAAGAATAGCAACAATGTGACACTTTCTTACACATTGTCTGTTCGAGTAAGCAAAGCGAGGAGTAAGTTTTGTGCAGGCTTATCCCTCCACCATACTGCAAGACATACTAGTGACCGTATTATTTGCCTTAATTAAGTACTTGTCCCAGCATTTTAAAGCTTAGAAGAACACACAAAATACCAACGATTTTCTTAAGAACTTTATTTGGGAAATACGCTGCACAACGCACGCCGAGGCTAGTAGTTAAGTAGCTACTAATGGAGAAGCTGAGCATTGCAGGAAGGTATATGTATCCTAATACTAAGTTGTTCCAATCTGTGTTTCCCCATCCGTTTAACATGTAACCGAGGCTTCCTGACAGCGCGATAGGGAAACCTATCGCAGCAGAGGTACCAATAGCACGTTTTACCTCAAAATTTTGCTGGACAAGATAGGGGATGATCAACCCCGCACCGCTTATAGAGACAAGTGCTGATACAGAGCCAATCACCGAGCTTACAGTGATATTACCGATAGCCCCATGTGGGTTAGGGTTGTACTCATTTTCAGTGTTGAGAAACATCTTATAAGCAACATACAACATGAATACGCTGAAAAAGCCTGCCAGATAAACTCCTTGTAGATACGATGCTACGAATGTGGCGCAAAATGTTCCGACTAGAACTCCGCTCAACATTTTTCCTACCATTGTCGAGTCTACATTCTCTTTTTTGTAGTGAGCGCGCATGCTGCCCAATGTTGTAATAATCATCGAAGCCATTGATGTCCCTAACGCAAGATGCACTACTTCCGTATCAGCTATTCCCTGTAGTGAAAATAGAAACGCAAAAATAGGGACGGCCATTCCACCACCACCCACACCAACGAGTCCAGCGAGAAAGCCAATGCCCAAGCCTGCTGTAATGTAATAGATAATAAAGATAGGTTCGTTCATGATGGTTCTGCCTTCGATAAAATGATCGTTGCTAAAATGTTACTCGAACGCTAACTTGCTATGGTAACGTTAAGAGGACAGAAAATAATGAATAATGGCCAAAATGGAATTGAGTAAATAAAGTGACAAACTCTGATTACAGCGAATGGAAAAATGGCGCCGCACTGATCGCTAAGGAGTGGCAGCATGAAAGGAGCGACTTCAACCATTTGGATCAACGGCCACATAATTGGCACAGTCATCATCGAGGCCAGTTACTGTGTATAGATGAAGGGCTAATACAGGTAAAAACCGATGAAGGAACGTGGATACTACCACCTCACCGAGCTGGTTGGATCCCCCCGGGTGCGATGCACAGTGTTTATTTTTGTGGTTCTCTGAAAGGTAGTTCATTACTGTTTACTCCAGAGAGTTGTGAGCGGTTTCCAATGAGACCTTGTGTTATCCAAATGAGCGATGTGTTGAAAGCCCTATTGGTTAGGGCATCGATATGGAGCAAAACAGACGATCTATCCATACAGTCTTTACGTATTCTCGCCGTAATATCCGATGAAATCGTCAATAGCCCTCATGAGTCACTCCACATCCCACTGCCCAGAGATCCGAGACTGCAAAAAGTTACTCAAGCAATTTTAATAGACCCAAACAGCAAGCATTCTGTAGAGCATTGGGCCAATATTGGGGCAGTCTCATCTCGGACGTTAAGACGATTGATTCGAAGTGAGTTAAACATGAGTTTTAGTGAATGGCGGCAACAAGTACTGCTAATACATTCATTAGAAATGATAGCTCGAGGGGAATCGGTGGGAGATATTGCACATGCTTTAGGTTATTCGACGCCCAGTAACTTTATTGCGATGTTTCGTCGGGTCTATGGCGATTCACCCACGCGTTACTTTTCTAATCGCGGAATATAATTTCCGTGCTCGCATGCTCATGATGTTCCCCTAATTATCTTTAATCAAAAAAGGTAAATATTGAAAAGATTAATTGTTATGTTATAACATTGCCTTGTTTGGGGCTCTACAATTTGTTGTTTAAAGAATTGATCTCACAACCAGTAGTCTCCTATTGAGGAGAGTAAACGTTGATTTCTTCACAAGCGCTGTCTGACTTGACTCTACATGGGGTGGGACTGTGTCAATATGTCCGTGAACTAGAGCGAAATCGTAACGATTACTAGGTCTCATAGCCCTAGAAAATCAACGTTATTAAAACCTTTACCTGACCTTTTTAACGCTTGGGAGGAAGATATATGAGCATTGATGTAGTTGAGAACCCGCTTCGTGTCCAAAAAACATCATCGTTGGCGATATCGACATCAGCGAACATACTTAGCGACATCTACAAACCAGAGCACAATATTGCCATATGGCAGCGAACGCTCTCGAAAGAGTTGACGAAGGACATTAATCTGATGCTGGCTCAGGAGCCTAGATTGGCACTGGTACAAAGTGTCACGCCAGATGATGCTGCACAATGGGTACGAAGCAAGTTAGAGGGCTATGCGTGTGCTGATGCGCTGAGTGAAGATGTTGCTTTAATCGTCGATATGTTCTGCTGTTTGTTTGAGGTTAAAGAAGCAGGTTTGAGACTAACTCGCCTAGACAGCCCGATGTGCCCGAAATTTCACTTTGATCGTGTGCCTTGCAGACTTGTCATAACTTATACCGGCCGAGCGACCGAATGGTTAACCAACGATACCATTGATCGCACTAAACTCGGTGCCGGTAGTCTCGGTCAACCTGATCACCTATCGGGCTTATACGACTCTGAAAGTGCAATACGACGAATGCAGCCTGGCGATGTTGCCCTGCTCAAAGGAAGTGGTTGGGAAGGCAATGAAGCCACTGGACTTATACATCGCTCTCCACATGTTGCAGACAATGAACGTCGCTTACTACTCACATTGGATTTCATCTAGAGATATGAGAAAGCTCAAAACGGTAGATGACGTCATGAAGCAGGTAGAGAAAATCTGCCTGCTGCGAGGTAAACAACTCACTACTAAACGGAAATTGATACTGACTTCACTGCTATATGCGGAGAAGCCGCTTTCTGCCTACGAACTAGTTGACTACTGCAATCACAACTTTTCTCAAAACATTCAAGCGATGTCGGTTTATCGAATACTCGATTTCCTTGAAGCAGAGCACTTTGTCCATAAGCTCAATACATCTAGTAAATACGTCGTTTGTTCTCAAATCGCGTGCGATCAGAAGCATGGCGTTCCACAGTTTGTGATTTGCTCTCAGTGTGGAAAGGTTAGTGAAATAGCGGTTGAAGCCAATGTTATTTCTAGCGTATGTGCGAAAGCCATACAAGAAGGCTTCACCGTTCTTAGCCCACAATTTGAGATTTCCTGTGTTTGCGATGAATGCGCAAACCGCCCCCTATGAGGCAGACACACGATCTCCCCTTATAGCTTCACAAGGTGACCGAGTATTGGCCACCTTTTCAAATTATCTAAAAGAATGAATTATGTCAGCAACATTGATTAAAAACGCTCGGGTGGTTAACGAAGGAGCCATTACCGAAACAGATTTACGTATTGTTGATCAACGAATTGACAAGATTGCTACTAATATATCCGTACAACACGGAGATATTGTAATTGATGCTAAAGGGGCTTATTTACTGCCAGGCATGATTGACGATCAAGTGCATTTCCGAGAACCTGGGTTGACACATAAAGGCACAATTGCAAGCGAGTCGCGGGCAGCGGTAGCCGGCGGTATTACAAGCTACATGGAAATGCCCAATGTTAGTCCGGCTACAACGACTATTGACTCGTTAGAGCGCAAGTTCGCTCTCGCTAAAGAAAGCTCGTTTGCGAATTATTCTTTCTACCTCGGTGCAACCGAAGACAATCTTGAACAGATTAAACAACTTAACCCCAAACAACATTGTGGTGTGAAAGTATTTATGGGGGCATCAACAGGAAATTTGTTAGTCGAAGATCCGCAAGCGTTAGAGTCAATTTTTCGTGACTCTCCAGTACTCATTGTTACTCATTGTGAAAGTGGGACTGTTATTAAACAAAACCAGCAAAAGCAAAGGCTTAAGAAGCCAGGTTTCACTATCGAAGACCATCCCATTTTGCGTGACGAAGAGGCCTGTTACGCTTCATCTTCTTATGCGGTAGAACTTGCCAAAAAGTATCACAGCCAACTGCATGTGCTGCACATCACAACGGCGAAGGAGCTAGCACTTTTTGACGAGGGAGACATTCGAGATAAATCAATCACCGCGGAGGCTTGTGTTCACCATCTTTGGTTCAGCAACAAAGATTATGGCGCTCTTGGTAATTTGATCAAATGTAATCCTTCAATCAAGTTTCCTAGTGACCGCGATGCGTTGTTAAAAGCGTTAAATACGGGGCAAATAGATATCATTGCAACAGATCACGCTCCTCACACTTGGCAAGAAAAACAAGTGCCTTACGAGCAGGCTCCAGCCGGACTGCCGTTAGTTCAGCATGCGTTACTTACTCTCTTCGAGCATGTCCGTTTAGGTCATATGAGTTTGACTCAAGTAGTCGAAAAAACTGCGCACAACCCGGCCATTCGCTATGGCATTCAAGGCCGAGGTTTTATTCGTGAAGGTTACTACGCCGATTTGGTGTTGGTTGATGCTCATACCCCAACACGAGTTAGCAACGAAAACAGTTTATATCACTGTGGTTGGTCGCCTTTTGCTGGACATGAATTTTCAGCTCAAATTCAAAAGACTTGGGTCAATGGCGCGCTAGTTTATGCCAATAACAAAGTCATCGATAAACCAGCTGGAGCGATGCGTTTATCCTTCAATCGTTAAGTCGCTGACCGTTAAAAAAGAGCCATAAACAAACTGGAAGCATTATGTTAAGAAGAAACCCAACGGGCCATATGCCACAGGTGTCCTCAACAGCCTTTATCGATCCAACCGCTATTATCTGTGGCAAAGTCATTATTGAGGATAACGTTTTTATTGGACCCTATGCTGTTATTCGAGCTGACGAAGTTAATAACCATGGAGACATGGAAGCTATCGTCATCAAACGTGACACCAATATCCAAGATGGTGTCGTAATTCACTCTAAGGCAGGGGCTGCGGTGACCATTGGTGAGCGCTCATCCATTGCTCATCGTTCGATTATTCATGGTCTTTGCCAGGTTTGTGATGATGTTTTCATTGGCTTCAACTCCGTCGTGTTCAATAGCGTCATCGGTGAGAGGTGTGTTATTCGTCATAACTGTGTCGTCGATGGCCTCGATTTACCCGCTTATTTCCATGTACCACCGATGACCAATATTGGTGTCGGTTTTGATTTAGAGAGTATCTCTAAAGTGCCGCCAGAATATTCAGCTTTTTCCGAATCCGTCGTTTCTGCCAACCATGAACTAGTCCAAGGCTACCGGAGAATTGCCAATGAACTTTAATAAGCCACTGATTTCGCGAGTGCCGACTAACATCATCACTGGCTTTCTCGGGGTGGGGAAAACATCGGCAATAATGCACTTATTGACCCATAAACCTAGCCATGAACGTTGGGCTGTATTGGTCAATGAATTTGGCGAAGTTGGTATTGATGGCAGCTTGTTACAAGGCCAAAAAAAACAACAAGACCAAGTGTTTATTCGAGAGGTCCCCGGGGGATGTATGTGCTGTGCAGCAGGTCTTCCGATGCAAATCGCTTTAAATCAATTATTGTCTGAAGCAAGGCCAGATCGATTGTTGATTGAGCCTACAGGTCTTGGTCATCCTAAAGAAGTACTGCAAGTGCTATCGACCGAGTATTATCGTCAAATTCTCGCTTTGCAAAAAAACATTACTTTAGTCGATGCACGTAAACTATCGGATCCTAAGTACACTGAGCATGAAACGTTTAACCAGCAAATCACTATCGCAGATACAGTGGTAGGTAATAAGCGCGATCTCTATCAAGATGAAGATGAGCAAAAGCTGACGGCTTATATAGCAAAGCTCGGTCTGCGGGAAACAAAAGTGATTTTCGCTGAACATGGCGCTATCCCTTTTCATGAATGTGGGGGAGCGACTCGTATTGACGTGCAAAAAACGCCCTCTGTTCTTTATCGTGAAAGAGAGAAAAAGTCACTTGTTCCTGAGTTGCCTATGCCTGAGAGCGGCATTCTAAAAGCAACCAATCAGGGGGAAGGTTTCTACAGTATCGGTTGGCGTATATCCGCTGAAAACGTGTTCGATCATCAAAAGCTGAGATTATTGCTGCTCGACCTCAAGGTCGAACGAATGAAAGCGGTTTTTATCACGGGAAGCGGTATTTTTGGTTACAATCTAACATCAGATGGACTCACAGAGTTTGAACTAGACGAGTGTTCAGAAAGCCGCCTAGAACTGATCTCTTCCGGTCTAGATGACCAATTTGAAGATAGATTATTTCGATGTTTGGAGAAGGCATCATGATAGAAAAGAGAAAACTCTCCTTTTAACCATAATGTCTTACCTCCTTAAAATTCTAGTGGGGTTTCTTTTAAAGCTGCGCTTAGGGCACTTATGCTGCCGTATTAGGGTGGGGTTAGTACCCGTATTTTCTGCCTATGCGGTTCAGGCACAGTTTTATTCATGGTGTGAGGTATCCACGTTACACGTGGCCTAATTACTTGCTTTAAGTTACCCGGAAGAAACACGTCTTTTTTTAGCGAGGGCCATTGCTATATTTGCGGTACTGTAGGCGCTCTCATTGATAAAGTGCGGGTAAATTTCCCCTTTGCCATTCCAATGGATATCATAACCAGCGAAAGTCGCTAATAAAGGTGCTCCTGGTTTGACCGCCTCAAAATCTCTGCCACAAATAGTAGGGTGTACTAGTGCTTGCCGCATACCCTCTTGATCAAGTGGAATCCTGATTTCTTCGGTGTAAAAAAATGCCTCATAATCGCTCAGTAAGCCTATTTGGTTGAGGTTGTGCTTTTCAACATAGTCCAATACTGCGGTAAGCATCTGTTTCATCAACTCCAACGTACTGTACTCTAGCGCACCATGTGCTTGCGCCCCGACCTCAATCATTATTCCATATTGCCCAGCAGTACAAAGGTAAGGTTGCTCTTGCCATTCTTTTCGCTCTTCGAAAAGGACATGTGCTGATGGCATTCGTTGTTTGACGTACGCGCCCAGTTTCCGATAAAACACATCGTTAGAAAGCAAAATCAACGTCGCTCCCATATTGCTTGTTGTATTGTGCAGGTCAACAATCAACAGTTTTTCTTGGTTTGCATATTTCTCGATAAATTGATGTGCAATCTTGCTTTCATGCAAATCAGGACAATGATTGCTATTCATTGCTGAGAACTCGCGATTTAAGTCTGTATCGATGTATCGGACGTTGTGTTTTACTGCTTCGGAGTTTGCGATGATCGAGCAGGCTGAAAAGGTTGATCTATTGACAGAGTAACGTTTTTCTTTGATTAGTTTATGTAAATAAATACCAGAAAGTTCGTTTCCGTGTGTTCCTGCAACGATAAGTGCTGAATTGAATGTGTTCATTATTGAGCCTTCTCAAAGAGAATGGGGTGAATGACTGGTCTTCTCTTAGCCAATCCAGTGAACTGAATAAACGTTTACTAAACTGAGTAAAAATAATCCTAGATATGTTATAACATAACAATCATTGTTATTGATACTTAGTTTCTCATGAGTCAGTTTAAATTTATTGCTTTAATCGTTGCTGTGTTTTGTTTTTCGGTCGCTTTGCTTCTACCTACAGAGGATGAGCCAAATCAAGATAGTCACAGCGTTCAACTGAATCAAAGCAGTGATTCGTCACCACCTCCATCATCAAAGATAGTGGTTCCCTCAGATGTCAGTTTGACTCCGTTGCCTAAACCTAAACAAATACACTATATAGTTAAAGTGGGAGATACGCTCAGTGGTATCTTCGCTCAATTGGGTCTCCCTTACGGTATTTTGCAGCAAATTCTCTCAGTTGATCTTGATCACCTCCAGCTAGATATGATTCAGCCCGGAGAAGAGCTTGAATTAGTGATGGATGACATGGGGCAATTGAGTCGACTAATTTATCATATGAGCCTTGTAGAGAAGGCTATCTACACTAGAGAAAACGATGGCTCCTTCTCTTACGAATTTCAGGAAATTTCAGGGGAATGGCGTGAAACCTTATTTTCGGGAGAAATCAAAGGGAGTTTTTCAGTCTCGGCACATCGAGTAGGATTGGCATCAGGCCACGTCGCAAATATTACGCAGGTGATGAAAGATAAGATTGATTTTGCGCGATCTCTTAGAGCCGGTGACCGTTTCGATATATTAGTGAAACAGCAATATTTAGGTGAACACAAAACTGGCAATAGTGAGATTAAGGCTATTTCTTTTAACTTAGCGAGGGGCGAAGTCGCTGCATTTCTAGCCGAGGATGGACGGTTCTATGATAGAGCTGGTAACAGTTTGGAGCGAGCGTTTAACCGTTATCCTGTCGATAGGGCATACCGCCGAATCACCTCTGGGTTTAACCCTAAGCGTAAACACCCAGTGACGGGAAGAGTCACCCCGCATAACGGAACGGATTTCGCGACACCAATCGGTGCGCCAGTTTATTCTACTGGGGATGGAAAAGTAATTGCGGTCCGCAAGCACCCTTATGCCGGTAATTATTTAGTGATTGAACATAACAGTGTGTACAAAACTCGTTACCTACACTTGAATAAAATCTTGGTTAAAAAAGGTCAAGTTATAAAGCGTGGGCAAAAAATAGCCCTCTCTGGGAATACTGGTCGTTCAACCGGACCACATTTACATTTTGAAGTTTTAGTTCGTAATCGTCCGGTTGATGCAATGAAAGCCGACTTACCTATCGCGAAGTCGCTTCCTAACATCCAGAAACCTTCGTTTTTGGCGCGAGTATCAGAGTTTGATTATCTAGTAGAAACGAAAAACTGACTCCCGACAATTTGTTAGGGCTCAGTTATGCTATTTTGTGTTGTGAGGTTGGAGCAATAGGTGAGTGTCAATATGTGTTCCTAGAAGAATAATGACTGCGATTTTTTCTTTTACGTGCGCCCACATCCGCAACATCGGACACTTTGCAACAACCTCCGCCTTTGATCGGCCTACGTGAAAACATCACACCAATCGCGAGCATCGCAATACAACTTAGGAAAATAAGAACGGTAAGAACTAAAGTCATAACACCACCTCCTATAAATCGCTGTATTGTCATCTTTCTCCAATTTTATAAACAAAGCAATGGTCGTTTTGTAACCACTTATTATTTTTATCAATAGTCAGACCTTTGCTGGTGATGAAACGTGATGAGAAACGAAGGAGAGTTCTGAGAAATCAGCCCCTGTGATCTTTACCGATTCTTAAGTTTTGCGTCTAAGACAGCAATTGGATTCCTTCTATAACTCACTAAGACGTTATGTTATAACATGCGTTCATCCAGAGTTTGTAGGTCAAAAGTATGCCATCAATTCCAGTCACCATTTTGCATGGGTTTCTCGGGTCCGGGAAAACCACGTTTTTACGCAACATTCTTCAACAAGCCGATTCTTCTGGTATTGATCTGTCCGTTATTGTTAATGACATGAGTGAGTTAGACGTCGATGGCGTGCTTATCTTAAATACCGATGCGGTGAGTGAAGAGCAGGGCAACTTTGTTACGATCAGTGGAGACAGCATCAGCAGCCTGAGTGGTGTAAAGCAGCTCGATAAAGCCCTTAAAAAGCTCTGCGCAGAAAAATCGCCAGAATGGGTTGTGATTGAAACGTCGGGCAGTAGTCATCCTTTACCTTTGGTCGAGTACTTCAAAAGTAACGCACAATTCGCACTCAAAGACGTAATTACGTTGGTGGATGCGACTTGGTTGCGAGATGACTATCGACAAGGTTCTGCCTTAATCCCTAAGTGGCAGGAGAACGTGCAGCAGGGTGTTCGCGGCGTTGAAAACTTGTTGGTAGAGCAAATCATGTTCTCAAACCGTATCATGCTCACCAAGACGGACAAAGTGGACGACAATACCGTTCGCAACATCGCGCAGGCGATTCACCCGCTTAATGTTTACACCGAGATAATCAAAACGTCATGGGGAAACTTAGATATCCGCATGTTGAAAGGTGAGCAAGACTACAATTTCTTCCTCGTTGAGCAGTTAACCGCAGAACTTCGTGAGACGGCGAATGAGCCGTTGAATCTCTCTGATAAAGACGAACAAAGCCTTGTCGCCAAAGTGATCAAAGATGATCGACCTTTTCATCCTGCGCGTTTGTGGAATACCTGCCATCAGTATTTAACTAAAGGTGTGTTCCGCAGTAAGGGGTTCTTTTGGTTCCCAACTCGAGACGATGTTTCACTACTTTGGAGCCAAGCAAACGGCAATGTGGGGCTTGAAATTACAGGCTTTTGGCGCGCTTCGGTAATCAATGACGAATCGCAAAACTTCACAGAGGAACATCGTCAAATCCTACAAGATAAGATAGACAGCGTTGAAAGCCGCTTTGGTGATCGTCGTTGTCGCTTAACGGTGATTGGGCAAGAAAACGAAGTCGATGTGTTTATTGATGCGCTGGAAAACTGCTTTTTAACGGATGTGGAATTGGAGCAATGGCAACAAGGGGCAACATTTGAAGATCCTTGGCCAAAGAAAATAGCTAAGTTGAGCCAGAAGAAGACGGTTTGAATGCACTGGTGAGGATTCCCTCGCTACATGTTTGAATCTCGGGTTGTTTCGAGAACGGACTTACTGAATTGGCTCGGTATACCAAAATTGGCTCTGTGTAACGAAAAAGCCTCCCGAATGGTGGGAGGCTTTTTGTATCTCAGTCGTTTACTGTTCCCATTCAGGGAAAGGGTCTTCCAGAGATAACCAATAGTCGAGCCCTTGCTCCATCTCATCTTCTGTTAACAAGCATTCGTTAAGACGAGCAATCAATTTCTCTTGCTCTAATCCCTGACCAATAAACACCAATTCTTGTCGCATATCGCCGTATGGTTCTTGCCAAATGTCGTTTATAGCATCTAGGTAATCTTGATCCGTCGGCCATTCCTCCTTCGGAATCGCTTTCCAAAACATACCCGCAACACCATAACGTGCGATGCCTCCCGCTTGGCTCCATTGACCGACAAACTCTGGTCTGGTTGCTAGCCAAAAGTAACCCTTGGAACGAATCAGTTTGCCGTAATCTTTCGCATTGTGGAGGAAGTCGTAAAACTTCTCTGGATGGAAAGGGCGTCTCGCATGATAGGCAAAGCTGGAAATGCCGTATTCTTCGGTTTCCGGTATGTGCTCGCCTCGCATTTCCTTCAACCAACCTGGGGCTTGTTGTGCCTTTTCAAAACTGAAGCTTTGTGTGTCGAGTACCGCATCAAGTTCTACTTCACCATTCGAGATAGGAAGAATAGTGGCCGATGTATTAAGAGTTTTAAGAATCGCAAGAAGCCTTTCGATTTCTGATTTCTCAGCAAGGTCGGTTTTACTTATCAAGATAACGTCAGCGAACTCTACTTGATCAACGAGTAAGTCAGCAACGCTGCGTTCATCGTCTTCACCTAATGATTCGGCTGTCTCTGTTAAGAACTTAGCTTCATCGTAATCACGCAGAAAGTTAATCGCATCAACCACCGTAACCATGGTGTCTAAACGTGCAACGTCTGAAAGTGATAGCCCGTTTTCATCAGCAAACGTAAAAGTCTCTGCAACGGGAAGTGGCTCGGCGATGCCAGTGGACTCGATAACTAAGTAATCGAATCTGCCTTCTTGCGCGAGTTTAGTGACTTCTTCAAGCAGATCTTCACGCAGGGTACAACAGATGCAACCGTTACTCATTTCAACCAACTTTTCTTCACTGTGGTTGAGAGAAACTTCATTCTGAACGGTCGCTGCATCGATGTTGACTTCGCTCATGTCGTTGACGATGACCGCGACTTTTCTGCCTTGTCTATTGTTAAGAATATGACTTAAAACGGTTGTTTTTCCTGCGCCTAGAAAGCCGGACAAAACCGTAACAGGGAGTTTCTGGGTGTTCATGCTCATGCTCTTTATAGTGTAATGTTATAATATAACAATTAATATAGTCGGTGATCTTAACTCTGGCATCAAGCAGTTTGTGAGTGTGTCGAGCACTGCACCTTATTGGCGGCTTTATTTGTCGTTTAGTTGCACAGGTTCAGATGTCCGGAATTTAGAGATCGAACTCTTATCTCGGTGTGGAGGTTCTATGAACGAAGAGAAAAAGCATGTCATGACAGAAGAAGAAATTCTTGCAGCGCCCGAGGCGGATTATATGAATGAAGCTCAGCTCGCGTTTTTTGAAAACCGATTATTTGAGCTTTATGAATTGACGTTAGCGCATATTGAACGCGCGAAAGAAGAGATGATTGCGCCAATGGAATTCAGTGACGAAAGCGATAGGGCGTCCAGTGAGGAGCAATCTGCAATCGCATTAAGAATCATAGATAGAGAGCAAAAGCTGTTACCTAAGATTCAACGATCGTTGGCTCGCTTGCGCGCAGGGGAGTATGGCTATTGTTTAGAGTCCGGAGAACCTATCGGCATTCCAAGGTTATTGGCACGACCTACTGCTGAATATAGTGCAGAAGTAAAAGCTCAAATGGAGTCAAAAGAGCACTGGTATAAACACTAAAGCCTCACTATCTTATGACGTCGATATTCTTCTCGTTCACTTGTTTTTTTGATGTTCTCTGAGAAGTCTAAAGCGATGGCGACTACCGTTAGGTATGGTAGTCATTACCTTTGAGATATTAATAGTTATCGATAGGATAGAAGTAAGTTCTGTATTGTAAATAACGCACCATTTTTGTTTTTCTGAATGAGCTCTCGCTATGTTAGCGTCAAACATTTTCTCTGCTACTTCAAGCTGATCTTCTATCCTTAAAGCTAAATTGGTACTGGAGAAAGTAGCATGATTGACTTTGTGGCAACTTTTATCTTTTTCTTTGCTGTCATCGATCCCATAGGTACTGTGCCCGTTTTTATCGCAGCCACAAAAAGCTATGAAGAAGTGGCAAAGCGTAAGGTCGCTCTTTTTGCGACTCTATTCTCCGCTGCTATCCTACTGTTTTTTGTTGTTGCTGGTGAAATCATACTTACAGCAATGCGTATTCCCTTGTCTGCGTTTCAAATCTCGGGCGGTATCGTATTGTTCTTGTTTGCTTTGACTATGATATTTGGTGAGAGTAAACCAGCAGAAGAAATCAGAACGCTCAATAGTCATCATGATACAGCAGTTTTTCCTCTAGCCATTCCATCAATTGCTAGCCCTGGCGCAATATTAGCCGCCGTTTTACTCACAGAGAACGTGCGGTTTAATATTTGGGAGCAAGTCCAGACAGTGGCTATGATGCTGCTGGTACTATTGGTTGTTTATATCTTGCTATTAATGGCCAGCGGCATACACAGGATTATTGGGAATACAGGAGCTAGTGCTGTAAGTCGGATCATGGGGTTGATATTAGCCGCTGTGGCCACGACCAACACTCTGAATGGGATTGAAAGTTACTTTGACCTTTAAGGCTTTTTCGCAAACTGAGCTGAAGGTATGCGTTAAGAGCTAATTTTACGGCGAGATGACCGACCACCTGACAATCACTTTTCTGGCGGTTACTTTTAGCCGGATGTAATCCTTCAGGCTATTCGTGACGACCTTGTTTAAGAGGATCACGGAAAAGTTTAAATTAAAATACATAGATGTTGAGGGTATAAATCAGATGGGGAACTGGAGCAACACTTGCCCCATTGAGCTTTGCCAATACTCAAAGATTAGCTGCTAGAAAATAATATCGATAATTTCTCCGCCTAGGCACTACTCTATAATCTTGTAGTCTCGCAGTATATAGAGCCTAGCATGGTGGAATTTATTAGCTTCCAACGTGCCAAGACAAGACTTTTTCATGCCTTGAGAGTATCTGAAAATTCGGGAGGCTGAGAAGTTTATTCAGTATGGCTCTTATTGGGCAGTTTATGGATCAGCCAGTAACCAAGACTCATACTAAGAACTACAGCCGCAATTCCAATCAGGTACATTGGAGACAAGGTTTCAAAGTCTATAATAATGACCTTTCGGGAGATTGCCATCAGCGCGGTGGCCATGACGATTTTTACATGAATAACATTTTCTCTCAGGTAAATAGTTATATTGATGAAAATTTCAATAGCAATTAAAACGGCCATAAAAGCACCAAAAGTGGCTAGCATATCTGAAATCGTCAGAATGAGTTTAGGTGGCGTGATAAGTTTTTGATATATCGTCCATGCAACATCTATCACACCCATGACGATTACAAACAACATAACTATCGACAATACTCTTACAGACCAATGAATCACTATCTGTAATTTTTTTGTTAACTTATCATTTTTATCGACTTCCATGGCCCTGTTTCCTTCGCTTGTTTATGTTCACTTAACCTTCATATGTTGAAGCTAGACAATTGAATACATGTCGTTTAAAGCATAGTTGCTGTGGTGAGAGATAGAAGCGTCCGAGGGAAGGAAGTTATGAAACTTAGGAGTGGGCACAATGTTGGACACATAATGTAATCTCTGGTGTCATGCGTTATTACCTCATTACCTCATTACCTCATTACCTCATTGCCTCATTTCTGATCGTGACGAGTCGACTGGTGAGGTGGTGATTCATCACCTTCACGGCAAACTGAATGAGCGGATACCACAACGTATTGATACTGGGCAAATCGATGCGCTTGTTGCTGGTTCCTCCGTGCGTTGTTAATAGAAATACAAGCGAATAAGGAGTGGGTAATCGCTCAAAAGTCGGGTGGAAAAGCGGTAAAACGGCGAAAATTATTGGAACTAAGTCAAGGCCCTTTTTTTAAATGAAAAGGCTTATTGATCTGAACACACCACTTCTCCATATAAGTATATCCACAAATACAAACCTCAAATTGGCGATAAAGAGCTTTAATATTGATAAATATATAAACAACTTGGGTGCTGAAGAAATTTCAGTATACTGCGCTTAGGTTACACTGGAGAAAAAATCGCCGTATTCCCTGCGGGGTCCTTTGATAAGAAATAGAAATCGCGTTTGAATATGCAACCAAACGATTTTGCCGCTTGCAGTTTATTCGGTATACAAATAATAAACCTTTGACTAATCCGAAGGTCGGTCAAATGAGAGAAAGTCATGTTTTTTAATAAGTCGCTTCAACAAGAAAATCAACGATTAAAGCAGGAGTTGCAAATCCTGCAGCAAATCCAAACCAGTTTAGATGAAGAGATGATCCGCTTAACATTGGATAGTAAAGGCCTCATTACTTCTGCAAATACCAAACTACAGCAAGAACTTTTCTTACATGATGATGAGATCTTAAAGAAATCAATTACTGAATTGGTACCGTCAAATTCGCGCAATACAGACCACTTTCATCGAATGAAGAAAGCCGTCCAAGATAAAGTGTTCTGGAATGGGGCATTGCAAGTACAGAAAGGTAATGGTGAGGAAGCCTGGTTAAGAACGATTATCCAGCCTGTTTTAAATGAGCGCAGAGAAGTAGAAAGCTTTTTTGTTTTTGCTTCTGAACTTACGCGAACGATCAAATCATCCCGTGAGCAAGAGGACATGCTAAATGCATTAAGTCGTTCTATGGCGGTGATTGAGTTCACATTAGATGGCCATGTTTTAAAAGCCAACGATAATTTCCTAAACACAATGGGTTATACGCTTGATCAGATTCTAGGGAAGCATCATCGCATGTTTTGTGATCAGGAAGAGTCGAGCTCTCAAGCTTACCGTGAGTTTTGGCAACGTTTAGCAAAAGGGCAATTTTCATCAGAGCGATTCAAACGAGTTAACCGTTATGGTGAAGAGGTGTGGCTAGAGGCTTCATATAACCCTATCCATAACGACAGAGGAGAGCTCTACAAGGTCGTTAAGTTCGCGACAGATATTACCCAGCAGGTGATGCAGGAACAGAAAATGGCCCAGGCTGCGCAATTGGCGAACGAAATCTCCCAAGAAACTGGAACACAAACCCTGCAAGGGCAAGAGGTTATAGGCTCAACGTTAGAAAAGATGCAGATACTTTCCGAGCAAATGCAGCAAGCGAACACCGCGATTGACGAGCTTAAAGCGCACTCATCGCGTATTAGCGAGTTGGTAAATAGCATCAGTGGTATCGCTGACCAAACTAACTTATTGGCGTTAAATGCGGCGATAGAAGCGGCTCGTGCGGGTGAGCATGGTAGAGGTTTTGCCGTTGTTGCTGATGAAGTCAGACAGCTTGCTACAAGAACCAATGCAACCACCGATGAAATTGTCACAATGGTCAGTGAAAACCTACAGCGAACAGATAACGCAGTTAAGCTGATCGCTAAATGCCAAAAAGAAGCACTAGATACGCTAGAGCTCTCTGAAAAAGCAGGCAATGTGATGAATGAAATACAAGATGGCGCTAGCCGTGTTGTAGAGGCCGTGGAGCAATTTAACCGCTCGTTGTAGTTAATCAATAAGTTTTCATTGTAGGGGCGATGGGTAAAAAGCAATTCGCCTTATTCAACCTGTATTGAGGAGCGCTGAAGTCGCAATACTACTCCTGCCGCAGTCAAGTTAAGCGTTTTGAAGGGGAGGTAGTTCGACACCCGGTACAGGTTTTAGCCAGTTTGCTTGCTGTATAGAATGCTAAAGTAATTTAGTATGCGAAAAGGCTTGCCTTAAGACTTTGCCTGCATTTAATGTATCTAGCAGCAGAACTTCAATCTGCGTGACAACAATACAGGAGAGGATCGGGCTTTCACTTTTTCGCTCGACACAAACCCCTTTCAAATTTACACAATAGCGCAGTAAAACTCTCTTGCTGCGCTATTGTGTGTTCCATATTTTGTGAGTACTTATGTTTAACTCAGAACGCAAAGCGACGGTTATTCTGGTTGCGACGACGATGATCGCTGCACTTGGCTGGATATTCTCTAAGGAAACAATACAGGGTTTACCACCTTTTGGCTTTATTGGGGCGCGATTTACTATCGCTTCGCTCTGCTTACTGCCTCTATGTTACCGACCTTTGCTGAAAGCAAACTTAAAAGATGTGCTTTCTGCTGGTGGTGTCGGGCTCCTGTTAGGCAGTGCCGTTATGACATGGATTTACGCTATTTCTATCAGTGATACTCTTGGGGAAGGCGCATTTATCATGAGCCTTTCCATGCTGTTTGTGCCGATTGTTGCATGGGTTATGTTTCGTCAACGACCACAACGAATTTTCTGGCTTTCTTTGCCTATCGCTGTATTAGGTCTTGCTTGTCTTTCTTTAGTTGGTGGCTGGAAACAATCGGCCAGTCAATTGTGGTTTCTTGGTGCAGCACTGGTTTTGGCGCTTCATTTTAATGTGAACAGCAAATACTCTCAAAAACTACCTGTGCTGCTGCTTACTTGCGTGCAACTTTTTTCAGCAGGTTGCTTAGGTTTGTTGGTTTCATTTTTTATGGAATCTTTCCCGGCTGAGGTGGACTCCTCTATTTGGTGGTGGTTTGCGTTGAGTACCTTATTAGCGACGAGCTTGCGTTACGTAATGCAAACCATGGGGCAAAAATTTGTTCAGGCAGGTAACGCTGCTCTAATTATGATATTAGAACCAGTTTGGACGGTTATTCTGAGCGTGCTGTGGTATGGCGAAGTGCTAACGGCAAATAAACTAGTAGGTTGTGTGCTTATCTTATTTTCTCTAATTATTTATCGTACTGGCGGGCGGTTTCGCTTCCCTACTCGAAAGTAGAGCAAATTAACTTGGGTTGGGAGAATTTGAGGTGCCGGATGGCCTTCTACGAAAGTGATAATACGCGGTTACGCAATGCTAATGACACTTTTGATGTAGGCTGCCGACCCAGCTCTTCGCTGATCATCCAGCCAGCTTTAGCCAGTAGCTCTAAGTCGATCCCCGTTTCTATTCCTAACCCTTGGCATAAATACAGTACATCCTCCGTTGCGACATTTCCTGATGCGCCATGAGCGTATGGGCATCCACCCAGCCCAGCTACACTACTGTCGATGGTATTGATGCCCATACTCAATGCCTGATAAATGTTGGTGAGAGCTTGTCCCCATGTGTCGTGGAAATGGACAGCAAGCTGGCGAAGAGGTGCAACCAACATGACGGCTTCCAGCATAGCAGCGATACGGTTTGGCGTGCCTGTACCGATTGTGTCGCCTAGAGACACCTCATAACACCCTAAATCGATGAGTGATTTGACCACGCTCGCCACTTGTTTAGGGGCTGTCGGGCCATCGTAAGGGCAGTCGGCAAAGCAGGATAGATAGCCACGAACAGGGATGCCGTGTTTGGTGGCTAATCGCATTACAGGTTCGAAGCGAGTTAGGCTTTCTGCAATCGAGCAATTGATATTGTGTTGGCAGAATCCTTCTGATGATGAAGTGAAAATCGCGACCTGATTGGCACCAGCCTCCAAGGCTTGTTCGAAGCCTTTTAGGTTTGGTGTCAGGGCAGAATAAGTAACATGATTTCGCCTTGTTATTGCTTTCATGACCTCTGTTGAGTCCGCCATTTGTGGCACCCATTTGGGCGAAACAAAAGAGCCCGCCTCAATATGCGTTAACCCAGTATCAGAGAGTAAGTTGATCAGCCGGATTTTAGTCTGGGTCGCAACAGGAGGTTCATTTTGCAACCCATCTCTAGGACCTACTTCGACAATCTTTACTTTGGAAGGTAGCATTACTTGTCCTGTGACTTGGTGACCCAACTTGGGCTACGTTTTTCAAGAAACGCTTGCAGCCCATCTTGACCTTGGGGTGATACTCTAATGTCCGCAATGAGCTTGCTAGTATAGTGAATCAGTTGTTGATCGATGGGGTTTTGATGACATTGATGGCAGAGCGTTTTCGCTTTACGCATCGCATCTGGGCTATTCAGTAGCAACGTCTTGATTACGCTATCGACCGCATTTTCAAGCTGTTTGGCTTCTTTCACTTCGTGCACAATACCAAACCGTTCGGCATCTTCGGCTGAAATGACTTCACCACTTAAGATATAGCGTCTAGCTTGTCTATTCCCCATCGCGCGCATGACGTAAGGCGCAATGGTCGCTGGAACTAAACCAAGCTTAACTTCACTTAAGCAAAAGTTGGCACTTTGGCTTGCGATGGCGATATCACTACAACAAATCAACCCTAAAGCACCACCATAAGCGGAACCTTGAACAACTGCGATGGTGGGTTGAGGGAACGAATCTAATGTTTCCATGAGTCTTGCCAAGTTTTGGGCATCAACGAAGTTATCTTGCCTCGTGCTGTCGGCCATCGACTGCATCCAATTCAAATCGGCCCCGGATGAAAAGTGCTTGCCGTTACTTCTTAATACCAAGCACCGCACATCCGTTCGTAAAGCGAGATAATCTAGGCGGTGGATCAGCAAGTCGATCGTACAAGCGTCAAAAGCATTGTGTTTAGCTGTTCTGTTTAGGGTAATGGTCGCTACGCCATTATCATCGACATGCCAAAGAACATCATCTTGCCTTTGGGCGTTGGGAATAATGCTTGGTTGCATTTCCTGCATACTAACTTCCTTAATTCATCTTTGGATGTTTACATTCTGAAGACGCCAAACTCGCTATCAGGAATGGGGGCATTTAATGCTGCCATTAACGCTTGACTCAACACCTGACGCGTTTTTTTAGGGTCAATAATTCCGTCATCCCATAGCCGAGCACTCGCAAAATAGGGATGTCCTTGTGTTTCATACAAGCCTATGATCGATTCTCTAAAAATGTGCTCTTCTTGCTCTGACCACTCTTCCCCCTGACGTTCCTTCGCGTCTTTTCGAACTTGTGTTAAAACGCCTGCTGCTTGTTCTCCGCCCATAACAGAAATACGCGCGTTCGGCCACATCCACATCATGGTTGGATCATACGCTCGGCCGCACATGCCGTAATTACCAGCGCCGTACGATCCACCGATGATCACGGTAAACTTCGGCACGTCAGCACAAGCGACGGCCATCACTAGCTTGGCGCCATGTTTTGCGATGCCTTCTTCTTCAACCTTTTTTCCGACCATAAAGCCGGTAATGTTTTGGAGAAAGAGAAGCGGTGTTTTCCGTTTGGCGCACAGCTCAATAAAGTGCGCGCCTTTTTGTGCCGATTCAGAAAACAAGATACCGTTGTTTGCCACAATACCAATCAAGTGTCCTTGAATACGAGCGAAGCCACACACTAGCGTTCTGCCGTACAAGGCTTTGAATTCGTCGAAATCAGAATCATCGACGATGCGGGCAATAATTTCTCGAACGTCGAATGACAGTCGTAAGTTGGCATTCACAATTCCGTAGATTTCTTCTGCGTCGTAGCGGGGAGGAAGCACGGTGTTTTCTGGCTTAACAGGTCTTGTTCTATTGGCATTGGCAATGGCTTCTCTCGCAAGCATTAGGGCATGTTCATCATTTTCAGCGTAATAATCTGCGACACCAGATTTTCGACAATGCACGTCTGCACCGCCGAGCTCTTCACCCGTCACGACTTCGCCAGTGGCCGCTTTCACCAAAGGTGGCCCCGCCAAAAAAATGGTGCCTTGCTCTTTAACCATAATGGACACATCCGCCATGGCAGGAACGTACGCGCCCCCAGCAGTGCAAAGCCCCATCACAACAGCAACTTGGGGGATGCCTTTCGCCGACATTCTCGCTTGGTTAAAGAAAATGCGACCAAAGTGTTCTTTATCGGGGAAGACGTCGGACTGATGAGGGAGATTTGCGCCACCGGAGTCCACCAAGTACACGCAGGGGAGTTGGCAACGTTGGGCAATCTCTTGCGCTCTAAGGTGTTTTTTTACCGTGAGTGGGTAGTAGGTTCCGCCTTTTACCGAAGCATCGTTGGCGATGACCATGCATTGAATCCCCTCTATGATACCAATGCCGGCGATAACGCCAGCGCAGGGGATCGCTTCGTCATACACTTGCCAGGCGGCAAACTGGCTGATTTCAAGAAAGTCAGTGTTGTCATCAAGCAAGCGCGCGATGCGTTCTCGTGCGGGGAGTTTTCCTTTTTGCCTCTGGTGCTGAATGGCTTTTTCACCGCCGCCCTGTTTGATGGTCTCGATGTGTTGATTAAGTTGAGTGACCAACGTTTCCATCGCAGCTTTATTGGAAAGAAATAACTCGTCAGTTGGCTTAGTTTTACTTTTGATAATGGCCATAATGACTTCCTTGTCGTATGTTCCGTTAGCGAGATTCTTCGAACAACTCTCGGCCTATTAACATGCGGCGAATCTCTGAGGTACCCGCGCCGATTTCATAAAGCTTTGCATCACGTAGCAAACGACCAGCAGGGTATTCATTGATGTAGCCATTCCCACCGAGCAGTTGTATTGCATCGAGTGCCATTTGTGTGGCGAGCTCTGCACTGTACAAAATCGCTCCTGCCGCATCTTTGCGTGTTGCGTTACCTCGATCACAAGCCGCTGCGACGGTATATACATACGCTTTTGCTGCACTCATTCGAGAGTACATATCGGCGATCTTGCCCTGAACTAACTGAAACTCGCCAATGGATTTTCCAAACTGCTCTCGTTCATGTACGTACGGGACCACAATGTCCATGCAAGCTTGCATTATCCCGAGTGGTCCGGCAGCGAGGACGACGCGCTCGTAATCCAGCCCACTCATTAACACCTCGACGCCTTTATTCAACTCGCCAAGGATATTCTCTTTTGGCACTACGCAATGGTTAAATACAAGTTCGCAAGTATTCGAGCCTCTCATGCCTAGCTTGTCCAGCTTTTGAGCATGAGTGAAACCTGCGAAGTTACGTTCAATAATGAATGCGGTAATGCCACGTGAACCTGCGCTGACATCCGTTTTAGCGTAAAGCACCACTACGTCAGCATCGGGCCCGTTTGTTATCCACATTTTGTTGCCATTCAGTACAAAATGGTCGCCCTTGTTCTCCGCTTTCAGTTGCATGCTTATCACGTCTGAACCGGCATTGGGCTCACTCATCGCTAGGGCGCCAACGTGCGTACCATCAATGAGTTTTGGAAGGTATTTTTCGCGTTGAGAAGGCGTGCCGTTACGAAAGATTTGGTTGACGCACAGGTTAGAATGAGCGCCGTAGCTTAGAGCGACAGACGCAGAGGCACGGCTGATTTCTTCCATGGCAACAACATGAGCGAGGTATCCCATGCCTGCACCACCAAGCTCTTCATCGACGGTCACACCAAGCAACCCCATTTCTCCCAACAAAGGCCATAAATGATTCGGGAACTGGTTATCGCGGTCTATCGCAGCGGCGATGGGCGCAATATGTTCCGTAGCAAAGGCATTAACGTGTTCTCGGAGCATATCGATGGTATCACCAAGTCCGAAATTGAGTGGGGTATAGGTGCTTTTCATAACGTCTCCCGGTATCAGAGGTAAGGTGGAAAAGCCGATAGCGGTGTTGCTAATTGAGTATAGCGTTTATGTCTGCTTGCTTTTGAGTGTTTGAATACAACGCTCCTTAGCGGCATTCAACTCAGCCATAACGACGCTGATGTCGTTGAGTTGTTGTTGTAGGACAGCTTGTTTCTCTTCAATGATATTGAGCATTTTCAACAACTGTCCTTCGGTTTGTTGCATGTCGTAGAGCTCGAAAAGTTCACGAATTTCTGCCAACGAAAAACCGAGTCGTTTCCCTCTTAAAATCAGTTTGAGGCGAATTCTATCCCTGCGTTGATAAACGCGCATATTGCCTTTTCGCTCTGGTTCAATCAGACCCACGTCTTCATAAAACCGGATACTGCGAGTAGTAATATCAAACTCCTTGGCGAGGTCACTGATCTTGTATTTTTCCATAACATACTTACCTCGAATAAAAATCCAGTTTCTGGAAATCGAACCTTTAATGGGAAGGTCGAACATCAACTTTGAAATATAAACGCCTGCTTGGTGTGTTTTTTCATCTCATTGTAAAGGCTAGTGCTATGCTTACGTAAACGTCAAGAAATCGCGGAATGAAAGTTTGTTAGTGAAAAAGGCGATAAAGGCTGGTGTGGCGCTTGGTGAGTAATTCTATGTAGGGTGTCATCATTCTGCCAAGTGTTCACATATACCTTAAGGGAATGCGAATCATGGGAAAAGACATCTGGATTGTCAGCGCGAAAAGAACGCCAATTGGGCGCTTTCAAGGCAAGTTGCAAACTTACTCTGCTCCTCAATTAGGCGCACTGGCGATCAAGGCGGCAATGCACGAAGTGAATGTGACTTCGGTGGATGAAGTGTTCATGGGATGTGTGCTTCCAGCAGGGTGTGGACAAGCTCCTGCGAGGCAAGCATCTATGGGGGCCGATCTTCCTTTGGGTGTAGGGTGCACCACCATTAACAAAGTGTGTGGCTCTGGCATGAAGAGCGTCATGTTAGCGCACGATCTCATTAAAGCTGGAACGATTCGCTCAGCCATTGCTGGTGGTATGGAAAGTATGACCAATGCGCCGTATTTGCTGAGGGAGGCGAGAAAGGGAATGCGCATGGGGCACCAGTCTACGTATGACCACATGTTTCTCGATGGGCTACAAGATGCTTACGAAGGGCACTTAATGGGTGTTTATGCTCAGCAAGTCGCTGACAGGCTTAAGTTCACCAGAGAGCAAATGGATGAATGGGCCGTGATGTCGGCAAAACGTGCGTTGGAAGCTCAAGAGCGAGGCTTGTTTGCCGATGAACTTTCGCCGGTTTCACTCAATACCAAGTCAGAACAAGCGGTGCTGGACTACGATGAGCACCCACGCTCGATTGACCTTGGTAAAATTCCTCAACTCAAACCTGCATTCGATGAAAAAGGTACGGTGACCGCTGCTAATTCGAGTGCCATTTCAGATGCCGCGGCGGCTCTTGTGCTTATGGATGAAGACACTGCGCGTCATCAGGGGCTTAAACCACTTGCGATCATCAAGGCGCACTCTACACATGCCAGAAAACCTGCAGAATTTACTTTGGCACCCGTCTACGCAATTGAGCAACTGCTGTTCCAGCTAGATTGGTCAATTTATGAAGTGGACCTGTGGGAAATCAATGAAGCCTTTGCCGTTGTGACACAAATAGCGGTGGCGGAACTTGGACTAGATACGAGCAAAGTAAATATTAAAGGTGGAGCCTGTGCACTTGGGCATCCGATAGGGGCTAGTGGCGCACGAATTCTGGTGACATTGATTCACAGTTTGCGTCAGCTACAAGCGCTAGGCACCAATGGTGATCTCGAAGCCAAAAAAGTGATGCGGGGTGTTGCGTCACTTTGTATCGGTGGTGGAGAAGCCACGGCGATAGGCATTGAAATACCGCTTTAATTGAAATCAGAAAGGAGTAAATGATGACTCGTTTGGTTCCCTTGTTTATTGGTGGCGAGTTTCGTGAATCTCAAACATCGGATTGGGTTGAGGTAACCAATCCTGCCACTAATGATGTCATTGCGTACGTTCCATGTTCCACAGAGCACGAGATGGAAGCTGCCATTGATAATGCGAAAGAGACATTCCAATCCTGGAAGGAAGTGGCAGTATCCGAGCGTGCCAGAGTCATGCTTCGTTATCAGCACTTGCTCAAAGAGCATCATGATGAGCTTGCCACACTGCTTTCTCATGAAACGGGTAAGATTTTAGCGGATGCTAAAGGCGATGTATGGCGTGGTATCGAGGTGGTTGAGCAGGCGGCAAACATTGCTAGCAACATGATGGGCGAAACCGTCGAAAACGTTGCCACGGATATTGATAGTTACTCAATGATTCAGCCCCTAGGTGTGTGTTGCGGCATTACGCCATTTAACTTTCCTGCCATGATTCCGTTGTGGATGTTCCCAATCGCTATCGCTGCGGGCAATACATTTGTGCTTAAACCCTCCGAACAAGTGCCATTGACCTCTATTCGTTTAGCTGAATTATTTGAGCAAGCTGGCGCGCCGAAAGGAGTGTTGCAGATCGTTCATGGCCGCAAAGAGCAAGTCGACTTTCTTCTGGCTCATCCTGATATTCGAGCGGTGTCATTTGTTGGCTCGGTTCCCGTTGCCCGTTATATCTACACCACAGGGACTAAACATTTTAAACGGGTTCAAGCTTTTGCTGGTGCAAAGAATCACATGGTGATCATGCCTGATGCAAACAAAGATCAAGTGGTGAATAACCTAATCGGAGCCTCCGTAGGGGCTGCGGGGCAGCGTTGTATGGCAATTTCTGTTGCGGTATTTGTCGGCGATTCAAAACAATGGATTACAGACCTCAAACAGGCAATGGCGAAAGTACACCCAGGGCCTTGGGACGATGAGCAAGCTGCTTATGGCCCACTGATCAGTGAGCAAGCTAAACAACGCGTATTGGACCTAATTGAAGATGGCAAACAACAAGGCGCAGTGTGTGAACTCGATGGCAGTCAGTGTGAAGTGGAAGGCTTTCCCGATGGAAACTGGATTGGCCCAACCTTGTTTAGCGGTGTAACAGCGAACATGTCGATTTACACGCAAGAGATATTTGGCCCTGTCTTAGTTTGTATGGAAGTCGAAACGTTGCAAGAAGCTATTGAGTTAGTGAATCGCAACCCTTACGGCAACGGAACTTCTATATTTACCGCTAATGGCGCTGCTGCGAGAAAATATCAGCATGACATTCAAGTCGGTCAGGTTGGGATCAATGTGCCAATTCCAGTCCCTTTACCATTTTTCTCCTTTACTGGTTGGAGAGGCAGTTTCTATGGTGATTTACATGCGTATGGTAAACAAGCGGTACGTTTTTATACCGAGACTAAAACGGTGACGGCACGTTGGTTTGATGACGATATTCCGACGGGGCCCAATCTGACCATCCAACTGCGCTGAGTGAATAAAAGGAGCTTTTATGGACTTTGAACTTAATGAAGATCAACGTGCATTTGCTGATACCGCTCAGCAATTTGCCGATGAGTGTTTAGCACCGATGGCGGCGGAGTGGGATGAAAAGCAGATCTTCCCCAAAGACGTATTGAGAGAGGCGGGGGAACTGGGGTTTCTCAGTCTCTACACTCCAGAAGCGCAAGGTGGCCTAGGGCTGAGTCGCTTGGATGCTTCAATTATCTTTGAACAACTGGCCATGGGATGTACGTCCACTACGGCGTTTATGACGATTCACAACATGGTCAGTTGGATGATAGCCAGTTTTGCTACCGATGAAGCCAAAACGCAGTTCTGTCCGAAATTAGTTACGGGGGAGTGGTTAGGCTCCTATTGCTTAACCGAGCCTAATGCGGGATCGGATGCCGCTTCGTTGGCCACAACCGCGAGCAAAAAAGGTGATACTTACGTGTTGAATGGTGGCAAAACCTTTATCTCTGGCGCAGGAGAGACAGATGTTTTGGTCGTGATGGCGCGAACCGGAGAAGCGGGTGCCAAAGGCGTGTCCGCATTTGTTATTCCTGCTCACGCTGATGGTATCAGCTATGGGCGCAAAGAACCCAAAATGGGTTGGAACAGCCAACCAACACGAGCGGTTACTTTTGAAAATGTCGTTATTCCAGCTAGCCATTTACTGGGCGAAGAAGGGCAAGGTTTTGTCTTTGCGATGAAAGGGCTTGATGGAGGGCGTATAAATATTGCGACCTGTTCCGTCGGTACGGCTCAACAGGCCCTCGAGCAGGCGACACAATACATTCAGGAGCGTAAGCAGTTCGGCAAGTCGCTTGCGCAGTTTCAAGCCTTACAATTCAAATTGGCAGACATGGCAACAGAGCTAGTGGCTGCGCGGCAGTTAGTGCGCTATGCCGCCAGCAAACTCGACCGAAATGACCCCGATGCCAAGGCTTATTGCGCGATGGCAAAACGGTTCGCAACCGATGTGGGTTTCCAGGTTTGCGACCACGCGCTGCAGCTTTATGGCGGCTATGGTTACATCAAAGAGTATCCAATGGAGCGTCATTTCAGAGATGTGCGTGTGCATCAAATTCTGGAGGGAACGAACGAAATCATGCGCTTGATCATCGCACGTCGTTTGCTCTCTGAGGAGTCGGCCTTGCTGTAGCGAAGTATTGGATTTGCTCATTGAGAAAGGATTCAGATATGCCATTAACCCAAGAAGCCATTCAACATACGATCACTAATCACGTTGCGGTGGTGACGATGAACAACCCGCCAGCCAATACGTGGACAGCAGAGAGCCTCAAGGTACTGAAGTCGCTGATACTCACACTTAACAATGATAAGCAGGTCTACGCACTGGTTTTAACCGGCAGTGGAGAAAAGTTTTTCTCTGCTGGTGCAGATCTCAAGCTATTTTCTGACGGTGACAAAGCGGTTGCGTTAGACATGGCGCGATGCTTTGGTGAAGCCTTTGAAACGCTCTCGGAATTCCGTGGTGTTTCCATTGCCGCTATTAATGGTTACGCCATGGGTGGAGGTTTAGAAGTGGCATTAGCTTGTGATATTCGAGTCGTTGAAGAGCAAGCGGTACTTGCTTTACCTGAAGCCAAAGTCGGACTTTTGCCCTGCGCTGGCGGTACCCAAAACCTCACAGCGTTAGTAGGGGAAGGCTGGGCAAAGCGTATCATTTTATGTGGAGAGCAAGTCAGCGCTGACAAAGCAAAAGAACTAGGCCTAGTTGAGGAGTTGGTTCCCAAAGGTGAAGCTTTAAGTAAAGCGCTGGAACTTGCTGAATCTGTTGCGAACCAGTCACCATCTTCTGTCGCCGCATGTAAGGCGCTCATTCAAAATATGCGCTCTGCGCCACTTAAGCACGGCTTAATGAAAGAGCGAGAGTTGTTTCTGAATCTTTTTGATACGGAAGATCAAGTTGAGGGTGTTCGCGCCTTTTTAGAAAAACGCCCACCGCAATGGAAAAACCGATAGGAGGCCACATGGCAGGGATGGTAACCATTAGTGAAATAGAGTGCTTAGATGGCGTGCACCGCATTGGCATCGCAACGTTAGACAACACCGCTTCATTGAATGCATTGACGTATGACATGTTAGTCCAACTTAACGATCAGCTTATCAAGTGGCAAGATGATCCACATATGGCTTGTGTGGTACTGACTGGCGCTGGAGAAAAAGCATTCTGTGCTGGTGGTGATGTTCGAGCTATGTATCACGTCATGCATAACGAGAGTAAAGAAAAAATCGTAGAGTTCTGTACGAACTATTTCTCGTTGGAGTATGAGTGTGACTATCTCATCCACACTTACAACAAACCCATTATCGGTTGGGGAGAAGGTATTGTCATGGGCGGTGGGATGGGGCTTTTTATGGGAACCAGCCATAAAGTTGTGACAACAACATCACGCCTTGCTATGCCAGAAATCAATATCGGACTGTATCCTGATGTGGGAGGTACGTGGTTTTTAAGCCAGATAGATCCGCAAGTGGGTTTATTCCTCGGATTGACAGGTTCAATGGTTAATTCAAGTGACGCTGTCACTATTGGTTTGGCCGATTGGTTACTGTTGGAAGAGCAGTATCCCACCTTACTGGATGAGCTGAAGCGGCTCCAGTGGGGCAAAGAAGATGCGAAAGAGTTGGTAACTGCACTACTACAGTTAATGGAAGAACAAGTTATTGATAGCAAACCAACCACGCAAATTTGTCCATACTTAGATCAGATAGAGGAAGCGTGCAAAGGCTTTGATCTTAATACGATAGCACAGCGAATCATGGCTATCGACGGGAACAGTCAGTGGATAGAAAACGCGAAACAAACGTTCGCCGCAGGCAGTCCGATCACCGCGCATATTTGCTTCAGACAAGTGAAAGAGTACCACAGCTTACCGCTTGCAGATTGCTTCCGTTTAGAGTTGAGTTTGTCGGTTCGCAGTGCCTTATTAGGTGAGTTTAAAGAGGGCGTCCGTTCTCGGCTCATTGACCGGGATGGCGAGCCGAGCTGGATATTTAACAGTGTCAGTGAAGTCGATGAAGATGTTATCGATACTTTGTTTACCTCGCTTTGGTCAGATAACGAGCATCCGCTTGCTAATTTGGGTGAACAAACACTAGGTCAATAAGGAGAATGATCATGAGTACCATCGCATTTATCGGTTTAGGAAGGATGGGGCATCCTATGGCGCAAAACTTACTCGCGTCTGGATTTAACGTGCAAGTATTCGATGTCGATAGCGAAGCCGCAAAGCAACTAGTACCTTTTGGTGCGGTGGTGGCGAGCTCTATCGAAGAGGTAGTAGATGGTGCTAGCACAGTCATCACGATGCTACCAGCAGGGTCTCACGTTCGTTCCGTGTATCTTGGTGACTTACACGGTGGCGTAGGTGTCCTCAATCTTGTCTCGCCAAGTACCTTGATGATTGATTGTTCAACCATTGATCCGGACTCTGCGCGATTAGTCGCCAATGAAGCGGCAAATAAACGCGTGTTGTTTGTCGACGCGCCCGTTTCGGGGGGCGTTGCTGGCGCTAAAGCGGCGACATTAACCTTTATTGTTGGTGGTTCGGATCAAGCGTTTTCTAAAGCCAATGCGATTTTGCAGTATATGGGAAAAAATGTTTTCCATGCTGGCAAAGCAGGCGATGGTCAAATGGCAAAAATCTGTAACAACCTTATGCTCGGCATTTTAATGTCTGGTACGTGCGAGGCATTAAACCTAGGTATCGATCATGGACTCGATCCAAAAGTGCTATCAAACATCATGCTGCAAAGCTCTGGCCGAAATTGGGCATTGGAGCTTTACAATCCTTGCCCAGGCGTGATGGACAGTACGCCAGCCAGTCACGATTACCAACCGGGCTTTATGAGCAAACTCATGCTAAAAGATCTCGGCTTGGGGTTAGATGCGGCGTTACAAACACATTCTTCGGTTCCGATGGGGTCGTTAGCGCGCAACTTATATTCTTTCCACAACGCGAGCGGCCACGGCGAGCTCGATTTCTCAAGCTTATTTGAGTTATACAAGAGTAAGAAAGGCTAGACCGAGTTTTGTGACAAACCAGCCCGAGATGGTGACGTAAAATGCGCATCATTTCGGCCAACTTAGACTGGTTGAGGTATAGAACATTACGAGCTATGGAGTGCACCAATATGGACATAAAAAGTAGTGTTATTGCCATTACAGGAGCAGGGCAGGGGCTTGGGCAAATGATGGCCATTACCCTTGCTCAAGCTGGCGCTGATTTAGCGTTATTGGATGTAAACGCCAGTGGCTTAATGGAAACACAAGAGCAGTGTCGAATGCTGAGTGCGAAAGCGTTGACATATCAAGTGGATGTCACCAACGAAATCGATGTTGAAACCACGTTTGAAGCGATTATCCAAGATTTTGGTCAACTCAATGGGTTAGTCAATAACGCTGGCGTGTTAAGAGATGGGTTACTTGTAAAAGCAAAAGATGGCGTGATCAGTAAGATGTCTTTAGATCAATTCAATTTGGTCATGAACGTTAACGTGACAGGAACATTTTTGTGTGGGCGTGAAGCTGCCGTCAAGATGATTGAGAGTGGCTCCCAAGGCGTTATCATCAATATTTCTAGTGTTGCGAGAGCAGGGAATATCGGACAAACCAATTATTCTGCGTCAAAAGCGGCGGTCGCGACCATGGCGACAACATGGGCCCGTGAGCTCGCAAGATACGGTATTCGCGCGGCGGCGGTTGCACCAGGTGTAGTTCATACCGCGATGGCAGAGCAAATGAAACCAGAAGCCATAGAGCGATTAGAAAAGATGATCCCAGTTGGCAGGATGGGCGAAACAAGCGAAATCGCGCATGCAGTAAAATACATTATTGAGAGTGATTACTTTACTGGCAGGGTTTTAGAAGTGGATGGCGGTATTCGTATGTAAGTGACCACTTAAATAAGGCTCTGATAGACCTGAATAATAAGTTTCTTTCCATTTCAACATTTTCTATGTTGTGGAGTGCTAATTCTGCGCAACCCAAATGTATTTACAACTTATGTTTGGATTTACCTTGAGAATGATTTCTCGCAATCCAATAAAGAGATGTAAATACCACTCAAATATTAAGTGAAATCATTAATTTGATGCTGATCACACTTTTGGTTTTTTAGTTTCCGCTTCTCATTAAGGCTATCTGCGTAAATGAAGTTGATAGTCAGTCTCATCAATTTTAAGTTTCAACTATTTGTTTTTAAATAATTAATTGTTGAAGCACGAGAAATTCGTGTTGAGGTTAATATTCGATTTAAAGTGTGTAACTTCCATTAATGGAAGGTTAGTTTCCAGTTGTGGCTAATGAGCTTTAACTTTTTACTCCTCATAATGCGCCAAATGTAACATAGTGTTTCAAAGTGTAACAATAAACTCACGCTAAGAGTGTGGTTTTGATCTCCACTCAATTCCGTTTTGTTTCGCTCTGAGCCCGACGTTACTCATGCTCAACACATAAACATTCTAATGACTATAACAACTGGTTCTTGGCTTGATACCAATCGTATCGTAGCAAATAACGGTTCATTCTAGCTGGTTAAATGCTTGATGACGAAGTTGAAAAATTGTAAGTAGAATAACTACTTATCGAAGTTTTTTCTTGTTCTCATACATTACCTCTGCGCTATTTGTGAGCTTTTATTTACTTTGATTGGCATCTGCTTTGAAACCAGACAACCATCGAGAAAGTTAATGGAAGCCTCAAGATATAAACGCATCTTGTCGAGGGGAAGTTTGGCGTCCGTCATACTTATGCTCTCAGGATGTAATTCAGCTTTACTTGACCCCAAAGGTGCCATTGGTGTGCAAGAAAAAGAGTTAATTATTACTGCTCTTTTGCTGATGTTGATCGTTGTAATCCCTGTGATTTTAATGACGATTTACTTCGCTTACCGATACCGCGCCTCTAACACTGAAGAAGAGTACGCACCCGAGTGGTCACACTCGACCAAAATCGAAGTGGTGGTATGGACAATTCCAATCATCATCATTGCGATTCTTGCGACGATCACATGGCGTTCAACTCATGAACTAGAGCCATCCAAACCTTTGGAAAGTGATGTTAAACCAATGACCATCGAAGTGGTGTCACTCGATTGGAAATGGTTGTTCATATATCCAGAAGAAAACATTGCGACGGTGAACTATGTGGCGTTCCCGAAAGACGTGCCAGTGCAGTTCAAACTGACTTCGGACAACATCATGAACGCGTTTTTCATCCCTCGCTTAGGTACACAGATCTACGCGATGCCAGGAATGGTAACCAAGCTCAACCTGATAGCGAACCACGAAGGTGACTACAAGGGTTTTGCATCGAACTACAGCGGCGAAGGCTTTTCGCAAATGAAGTTCACAGCTTCAGCAATGTCTGATCGTGCTGCGTTCCTAAATTGGGTGCAGAAAGTGAAGGCGAGCCCTGATCGTATTGAAGATTGGGAGCAATACAGCTCACTGGCAGCGCCAAGTATCGCAGAGCCAGTCACTTTGTTCTCTAGCGTTCCTCCGTTCTTGTTCACCGACGTTGTGACTCAGCATCCTGGTTCAATGAACTGTTTGCCTGAAAACCAAGGATAATCGTAATGTTTGGAAGATTAACTCTTGATTCAGTTCCATTCCACGAACCTATTATCGTCATCACCCTAGCGGTTGTGGCGCTGGTTGGTTTAGCCGTAGTTTACGCGGTGACCAAAGCCGGAAAGTGGCAATATTTGTGGAATGAATGGTTTACTTCAGTAGACCATAAAAAACTTGGCTTCATGTACATCGCAGTAGCGATGGTGATGCTTGTTCGTGGTTTTGCTGACGCAGTCATGATGCGTAGTCAGCAACTCCTTTCTTCTGCGGGTGAAGCAGGTTACTTGCCACCGCATCACTACGATCAAATTTTTACTGCCCACGGCGTGATCATGATCTTTTTTGTAGCGATGCCATTGGTCATTGGTTTGATGAACATCATCGTGCCATTGCAGATTGGTGCACGTGACGTGGCTTTCCCGTATCTGAATAACTTGAGCTTCTGGCTGTTTGTTGTTGGTGTCATCCTAACAAACATGTCTCTCGGCTTAGGTGAATTTGGTCGTACAGGTTGGCTAGCGTATCCGCCGCTTTCAGGTATTGAGGCAAGCCCAGGAGTCGGGGTCGACTATTGGATTTGGGCGCTGCAGATATCAGGTGTTGGTACGACGTTAACAGGCGTGAACTTCTTCGCGACCATTTTGCGTATGCGTACACCGTCTATGCCAATGATGAAGATGCCAGTTTTCACTTGGGCGTCTCTGTGTGCAAACATTTTGATCATCATTTCATTCCCAATCCTAACGGTGACTATCGCTCTGCTTACGCTGGATAGATACCTAGGCATGCACTTCTTTACCAATGATCTTGGCGGCAACGTAATGATGTACGTCAACCTGATTTGGGCTTGGGGTCACCCAGAAGTGTACATTTTGATCTTGCCAATTTTTGGTGTGTTCTCAGAAGTCACCGCAACCTTCTCACGTAAAAAGTTGTTCGGTTACACATCGCTAGTTTGGGCTACCGTAGTTATCACGATTCTTGCCTTTGTTGTTTGGCTACACCACTTCTTTACGATGGGGTCTGGCGCGAACGTAAATGCCTTCTTCGGTATTGCCACGATGATCATTTCTATCCCAACAGGGGTGAAGATCTTCAACTGGCTATTCACCATGTACAAAGGCCGCATCCGCTTTACGACGCCAATGATGTGGACGGTGGGTTTCCTGATCACCTTTACTGTTGGTGGTATGACGGGCGTACTAATGGCTGTTCCGGGTGCAGATTTCGTTCTGCATAACTCAGTATTCCTTATCGCTCACTTCCACAACGTTATCATCGGTGGTGTGGTGTTTGGATGTTTCGCTGCGATCACTTACTGGTTCCCGAAAGCGACCGGTTTCACCATGAATGAAACTTGGGGCAAACGTGCGTTCTATCTTTGGATTATTGGTTTCTTAATGGCGTTCCTACCGCTTTATGCGCTGGGCTTTATGGGGATGACTCGTCGTTTAAGCCAAGACATCAACCCAGAATACTTCCCACTGTTGTCGATTGCCGCAGCAGGTACGGTTGTGATTGCGCTGGGCGTATTGTCTCAGTTCATCCAAATTTACGTGAGTATCCGTGACCGCGAGCAAAATCGTGATTTAACTGGTGACCCGTGGGGTGGACGTACTCTTGAGTGGGCAACATCGTCTCCACCGCCGTTCTACAACTTTGCGCACCTACCAAAAGGTGATGTGCTGGATGCCTTCTGGTACCAGAAACAAAGTGGCGAGTTCGATCCAACTAAAGAAGTGGAATACGAACGTATTCATATGCCAAAAAACACGGCAACAGGCATCTACGTGTCGGCTTGGTCGCTCCTATTTGGCTTCGGCATGATTTGGTACATCTGGTGGCTAGCGGCGGCAAGTTTGGTCGGTATTATCGTGACGTGTATTCAGCATAGCTATAACGATGATGTGGATTACTACGTGGAAGTTGAAGAGATCAAAGCAATTGAGGCCGAACGTCGAGCTCAGCTTGAAGAAGCGAAGAAAAACTCAGTGAAAGACAGCGAAAGTAAAGATGATCTGGAGGTGACGTATGCAAACTAATATCGCAGCACATCACGACCATGATCACCACCATGACACGAATGGCAACAAGCTATTTGGCTTCTGGGTTTACCTGATGAGTGACTGTGTACTGTTTGCGACCTTGTTCGCGACATACGCTGTGCTGTCGAGCAATTCAATTGCGGGTCCAACAGGTAAAGACATTTTTGAACTCCCATTCGTGTTTGTCGAAACCATGCTGCTTCTGTTTAGCAGTATCACATTTGGTTTTGGCATTATCGCGATGAAGCGCAACAACGTTGCTGGTCTCAAACGTTGGATGTTAGTCACGTTCGCGCTTGGTCTTGGCTTTATCTGTATGGAGGTCTATGAGTTCCATCACCTGATTGAAGAAGGCTATGGGCCACAAACAAGTGCATTCCTATCGGCATTCTTTACGTTGGTTGGTACGCACGGCTTGCACGTAACCTTTGGTCTGATTTGGTTAGCGGTAGCGTATCATCAACTGTCGACGAAAGGTCTGAACGACAATATGGCAATGCGCTTTAACTGCTTAAGCCTATTCTGGCACTTTCTAGATATCGTTTGGATTTGTGTCTTTACCATCGTTTACTTACTGGGGGTAATGTAATGGATCAACATGTAGAAACCAGTTCGTCAGATTACGTGAAAGGCTTTATTGCCTCACTGATTCTGACGGTAATTCCGTTCTACTTTGTTTGGACGAAATCATTACCAGATACAACGACCTATGCGATTCTATTTGGATGTGCATTAGTGCAGATATTTGTTCACTTTAAATACTTCTTGCACATGGAAACAAAAACATCCGACGGACGTTGGAACCTTGTATCACTGATGTTTACCGCCATTGTTGTACTTATCCTTATCGCTGGCTCGGTATGGATCATCTACAACATGAACGTCAACATGAAGTTGTAGGTCAAGGTATGCTGAAAAGTTATTTGTCTATCACTAAACCGGGCATTATTTTCGGCAACCTGATTTCTGTTGCGGCGGGGTTCTTCCTCGCCGCAAAAACAGAACCAGCCAGTCTAATGCTGTTCGTTACGACGTTAGTTGGTGTTGGGTTAGTCATCGCTTCAGGTTGTGTGGTGAATAATATTTTCGATCGTGATATCGACCAAAAGATGGCACGTACACGAAATCGTGAAACAGTGAAAGGCAACATCAATATCGATATTGCGTTTGTTTATGCACTTGCTTTATTGCTGGTAGGAACCGCACTGTTATTTATCCGAGTGAACCCACTATCCGCTGTCGTCGTGTTGCTTGGCTACGTGTATTACGTGTTCTTTTACACGATGTGGTACAAACGTAACTCGGTGTATGGAACCTTAGTGGGAAGTATCTCAGGCGCAGTTCCGCCATTGGTGGGTTACTTAGCGGTAACAAACTTCATTAGCTTGGAAGCGATTTTACTCTTTACCATGTTCTGTCTCTGGCAAATGCCGCACTCGTATGCCATTGCCATGTTCCGCATGCAAGACTACCGAGAAGCCGGGATTCCCGTATTGCCAGTTAAAGAGGGCATTCATAAAGCTCATCGACACATGAAAGCGTATGTCGTGGCGTTTGGAGCAGCATCATTGGGGTTATTTTTACTAGGTGAAGCCGGGTATGAATACTTAGCGGTTGCAGCGGTTGTTTGCTTTATGTGGACGAAAGTGACCTTTCGCAGCATTGATGACAACAACTATATCGCTTGGTCAAAGTCGGTGTTTAAAGTCTCACTGCTAGTGGTGATGGGGATCAGTGGTGTGCTTGGTGTCGAGTTGATTCCTCTAGCTCTGTAACAACCAAACCTAAGCGTTTGCTAAGCGCCAATATCTTTTGCTGCTGAATGCATGAATGGCCTTACCTAGAAGTAAGGTCATTTAACTTTCTATTGTTCTTTATTTTCCCTGTTTTTCCTGCTCCTCCTCTAGCTTCACTATCACGTATTCATATCTAAAAGCAAAAACAACCAGTGTGTAAAACATAGTGAAGCACGTTTTCGCTGACGCGTAATAATGCCAAGAGATAGTGACTATTAAGCTAAAAAGTATAAACAGCGCAATAACTCTATTCGCCATATGAAAATTCAATATCGATAGTTTGTAATGTAAACATTTGGGGAGAGTGCTAGTTCCCATAGCAGCATACAAACTAACAATGTGAATGTTTGAGTTGAATCACCAGCTAGCGAAATACAAAAGTTTTACGACTGAAAGTGGGTAAGGAAGCACCTTAGCTCCAGTGAAATGAACACGATTAAGAATCATCCTTTTACATAATCTAAAAACTCACCAAACCTTAACCCAGATTAAAGTTTTGTCGTCTCCGAGGCATTAAGGTGCGCCTGTAGTTTGCAGGTCTCAAGGATTCAGAGAAGGAACAGCCATACATTGTGTATCGCTGTTCCTTTTTGGTTCTTGTTTACTTGCGAAAAGATAAAACATAAAGACAACTTTAAGAGGACTGGTTTTGAGCATTTTGTTTTCCGAAGCCCGAATTGGCAACATGACCCTAAAGAACCGTTTTGTGAGAAGCGCAACGTGGGAGAACATGGCGACCGAAGATGGTCACATGACGGTAAAGCTTTACGATATTTACGAAACGCTTGCGAAAGGGGAAGTTGGGCTTATTGTTACGGGTTATGCCAATATCGTTGAAGAAGAGAAACCCAACGCAGGTATGATGGGGATCTACAACGACTCTTTTATTGAAGAATACAAAAAGCTAACAGAGCTAGTACATCTACAAGATTCTAAAATCGTGATGCAAATTGCTTACGGTGGCACCAAAACCACCCATAACGTCGGTGAGCGTGTCATCTTCGCTCCGAGTGACGTGCCTGAGCGTGGTACAAATACGCAAGGCAAAGCGATGACAAAGGACGAAATAGACTACATCGTAAAGGCATTCGCATTGGCGAGTAAACGTGCTCAAGACGCTGGTTTTGACGGCGTAGAGATTCATGCGGCGCACACTTATTTAATTAACCAGTTTTTAAGCCCGTACTATAATCGTCGCGAAGACGAATATGGTGGTGACTTAGAAAATCGCATGCGCTTTCTTTTAGAAATTTATTCTGAAACCAGAAAGCTGGTTGGAAGCGAATTTCCCATCCTCGTTAAACTGACGGCAACAGAGTTCTTTGACGGCGGTTTAACGTTCAATGAAACTCGCGTCGTCTGCAAGAAACTTGAAGAAATAGGCGTTGATGCGATCATCGTATCTGGCAATGTTCACGGCAAAGCAAACGAACTTGTTGGTCAAACGTTCGATGGTTACACACTACAAGAAGAAGGTTACTTTCACGAATATGGTCACGTGATCAGTCAGGACGTTAGCATACCGGTGATTACTGTCGGCGGGCTGAGCGACATTGATGCGATTGAGAAAATTGCAGAAAACACAGGTATCCAATTTTTTGCTGTGTCACGCCCTTTATTGGCTGAGCCACAGTTGATCAAACGTTGGAAAGAAGGCAATCGCGCACCAGTAGATTGTGAACGTTGCTCAAAGTGTCGTACCAAGCGTGGTAACTTTTGCGTGGTGTATAAGAACCGAAATCGTCGCAAAAAATAGAACGAAGCGAATACACAAATACAAATTAGCCTCCACTCTGAATATGGAGGCTTTTAATTATCCGCATGTTAATCGAACCATTATTTATCTTCTTTTTGATAGTTTAAATAATGCACACAAAGATCGTGAAATGCTTTAGCTTGAGGCGAGATCGTGCGATCGGTTAACGTAAATATACCAATTTGCCTTTCAAGTGGTGGATCGATAAGCGGAATCCAAACCAAGCGTGTTTCATTGGTTGGGAAAGCAAGCTTCGGTAGGGTCGTGACACCAATCCCAAGTTCTAAGACAGAAAACAGTGAAGTAATATTTTCGACCGAATAGAGCGCTTGCTGACTCAGAGCTCTTGCTGGGGTTGGATCGAGAAGCGTACAAGTGCCGTTACGGATAAAGGGTTGTTCCAACAAAGTTTGCCACTCGATTCCTTCTGGATGACTTGCAATAGGGTTGTCCTTTAAACACACCACGCCTATTGGATCGGCTAACAGCGGCGTAAAGTCAATGCCGCCCTCATCGAGGTGAGAGGGGTTACCGAGCGCCAAGTCGACTTCACCGGAGAGTAAGCGAGCCTCGACGCCCGCCGCGTTATCATCGATCAAGCTTACTTCTACATTTGGATACTGCTCGCAAAAGGCACCCAACACGCTAGGGATGAGTTTCGCTGCAACAGAAGGAACGCTCGCAATTCGCACTCTCCCTTGCTGTCCGGCCGCGGCAGCTTTGAGATCGTTGTCCAGCGCACTGTAGATATTGAGAAACTGAACCACCTTGGGCAGACAAATTTCACCAAACGGGGTCAATTTGGTTTTGTTTCCGGGTTCAAACAGCGTTTGCCCTAGAATTTTTTCAAGCTCTTTTATCGATGTTGACAGTGCCGCCTGAGAACGATTTGCACGATGTGAAGCGGCTCGAAAGCCTCCTTCCTCGACTACCATCACAAAATGCATTAATTGTTGAAGCTTAATACTCATCCCTAATGCCTCTTAATCCCTTTATTTACGTTATTTTAAACAGAGTGATAAGTTTAATTTATCAAATGTCAAAAATTTACCGTTAGATTTATCGCCTGTCAATGTGCATTATTTAACCATATTGAAACAAAGCTGTTACAAAGGTTGAAAGGCACGTGAATACTCCTACTAAAAAACACCCAGTTAAAACCAGTCTATTTGCTTCTAAAGCGCCGCTTGAATGGGCGATAGTCAACAACGGAACCCTGTATACGGCTCAAATTCCTATTGATGACACAGGCGCGATTGTGGAAGGCGGTATCGAAGCACAAACACGTCAAACCTTTAACAATCTCATTCACACCCTGGAGTGTGCAGGGGAGTCTTTGGACTCGGTGTTGCAGGTCCTGATTTATGTGTCTGACAGAGAATACTTAAAGACCGTTAACCAAGTGTACGCGGAATATTTTGAAGCGCCGTACCCAAATCGCGCCGCCATGGTGGTTGCAGGGTTAGCGCGAGAAGAGATGTTGGTGGAGTTTGTTGTCTACGCGTCGGCAAGCCAACCAGAATAAATCCAACGAGAATAATTAGAGATCAGTGAGTGAGTGGCTTGCCATCACAAATCGGAAGAACAAGGAAAGAACCATGACTTTTATTAACAATGTTCAAGCAGAAAAATCCCTCTATATAGCAGGTGAATGGCAATCGGGCATGGACACCATCGCCAATATTAACCCTTCTGATATCAGCGAAAACATTGGCGATTTCGCACAAGCGAGTGTGTCGCAAGTAGAGCAAGCGATTCAAGCGGCTAAATCAGCGCAGCCAGAGTGGGAAAAAACACCAATCGAGCGCAAGCAAGCAGTGCTACAAGCGATTGGTGATGAGCTCATTGCACGATGTGACGAATTGGGCACCTTGCTTTCGCGTGAAGAAGGTAAGCCATTTGCTGAAGGTCGAGGTGAGATTTACCGTGCTGGCCAATTCTTCCAATACTTTGCTGCTGAGGTTCTGCGTCAAATTGGCGATAGCGCTGCTTCCGTCCGTCCAGGTGTCTCCGTTGAAGTTACTCGCGAAGCCGTCGGCGTTATCGCCATTATCTCTCCTTGGAACTTCCCAACAGCAACAGCGGCTTGGAAAATCGCGCCAGCACTTGCGTTTGGCAACAGCGTCGTCTGGAAGCCTGCCAACCTAACCCCAGCAAGTGCCGTTGCGCTGACAGAGATTATCCATCGCCAAGGTTTACCTGCTGGCACGTTTAACCTCGTTTTGGGCAGCGGTTCGCAAGTCGGTAATACCCTTATCAATTCGAAGGACGTGAACGGCGTTAGCTTCACTGGTTCTGTGGACACTGGCCGTAAAGTTGCAGCGGCAACGGCACCAAATTTTGTGCGTTGTCAGCTAGAGATGGGTAGCAAAAATGCGCTCGTAGTGGCAGATGATGCAGACATTCAGATTGCTGTCGAAGCGACAATCGCAGGCTCATTCTCGGGTGCAGGTCAAAAGTGCACCGCGTCTTCTCGTCTTGTGGTTATGGACGGAATTCACGACGCGTATGTTGAAGCGCTAATCAAACGCATGAGTGAACTTAAAGTGGGTCACGCACTGGAAGAGGGCGTGTTCATGGGCCCAGTGGTTGATGGTAACCAACTGAATGCGAACTTTGAGTGGATCGAAAACGCACGCCAAGCAGGCGCGGAGCTGGCTTTCGGTGGTGAGCGTCTGAGCCTAGAGCATGACGGTTACTACATGTCACCAACTCTGTTTTTAAATACACAGAATGGCTGGGAAGTGAACCAAGAAGAAGTCTTTGCGCCAATGGCGAGCGTGATTCGCGTTTCTGATCTGGATGAGGCAATTGCAGTCGCGAACGATACGCGCTTTGGCCTGACAGGCGGCATTATCACGCAAAGCTTGCGTAATAGCGCGATCTTCAAACAGCAAGTCCAAACGGGCTGCGTCATGGTTAACTTGCCAACTGCGGGTACAGATTATCACGTTCCATTTGGTGGCCGTAAAGAGTCTAGCTTTGGTCCTCGTGAGCAAGGTCAGTACGCCAAAGAGTTCTACACCGTAGTGAAAACCGCTTATCAGCGTCCTTACTAAGATCGGCAGGGTAACTGATGGTGTCAATTGCCCGCACGAAAAGGCTAAGAAATTGTTTAAGGAGTGGTTATGTACCAACAACGGATTGTGATTGACGGATTGCAGTACTGCAATTGGGATCGAGAGTATTTCCAAACGCTTAAGGCGAGTGGCATTACCGCCGTTCATGCCACCATCGTCTACCACGAAACTGCGCGCGAAACCTTAACGCGTTTTGCTGAGTGGAACTTGCGCTTCGAGCAAAATGCGGACCTCATCATGCCTATTTATTCAATGGCAGATGTAGAAAAAGCCAAAGCAGAAGGCAAAGTCGGCATCTTCTTCGGCGCGCAAAATTGCTCACCTATCGATGATGAAATTGGTCTGATTGAAGTGATGCGCCGCCAAGGCCTGCTGATCATGCAACTGACCTACAACAACCAAAGCTTACTGGCGACAGGTTGTTACGAAAAAAACGATTCCGGCGTAACTCGCTTTGGTAAGCAAGCGATTGAAGAGATGAACCGAGTCGGAATGATCATTGATATGTCCCACAGTGCAGAGCGTTCGACGTTGGAAGCCATCGATCTTTCTTCGCGTCCAATTTGTATCAGCCATGCTAACCCGACGTTTGCGCATGACGCACTGCGCAACAAGTCTAATACCGTGATCAAAGCACTGACGGAGCGCGGTGGTTTGATTGGATTCAGTTTATATCCGTTCCATTTGCCAAATGGCAGCCAGTGCACGTTGGATGATTTCTGCCAGATGGTTGCGAAAACCGCAGACATGTTTGGCGTTGACCATTTAGGTATCGGTAGCGATTTGTGCCTAAATCAGCCGCAACAAGTGTTGGAATGGATGCGCAACGGGCGTTGGTCAAAAGCGATGGATTACGGCGAAGGTTCAGCAAGTAACTCGGGATGGCCAGATGCGCTGCCATGGTTCTGCGGCAGCGCAGGGATGGAGAACATCTACAACGGATTAATGGATCACGGATTCAGTGAATCTGAGGCTGGAAAAATATTGGGTGAAAACTGGTTCAACTTCCTTAAAGAAGGATTAGAGCCTATTTCATAGCATTCCCCAAAGTAGGAACCGCCTGCCCACATAATAACAATACGGCAGGCGTAAAACTCACATTTGTAGCCAGTCTTTGGCTGCTGCAAAGAACCTCTGGAGCCAGAGTATGTCTGATTTAACCAATAGCATGAAAGCTTCCACGATGAGCGTGTCATCGGGTAAGTCAAAAGTAAAACACAACACATCAACAACAGAAAACACGATGGACAAATTAGGACTGAATAACCCGGCCTTTTGGTATAGCGGTGGTTTCATCGCGTTGTTCGTTGCTATTGCACTTTATGACGGCGAGCTGTTATCTACGATCGTTAACGCCGGTTTTAGCTGGGCAGTTCAGGTGTTTGGTCCATACTGGCAGTTACTGCTGCTTCTCACTTTTCTTATTGGTCTTGGCTTGGCTGCAGGGCGAACAGGCAAGGTGATGTTGGGCGGGATTGCAAAACCAGAAATGGACTCTTTCCGCTGGATGGCGATTATTTTCTGTACCTTATTGGCTGGTGGTGGTGTTTTCTGGGCCGCGGCTGAGCCTATCGCACACTATGTTAGCCCACCCCCTTTGTACGGCGCGCAAGATAACCCGCAGCAAGGTGCGGTGAATGCGTTGTCACAATCCTTTATGCACTGGGGCTTTCTAGCTTGGGCGATTGTAGGTAGCTTAACTTCCATCGTGGTGATGCACCTACATTACGACAAAGGTTTACCACTAAAACCCCGTATTTTGCTTTACCCAGTCTTGGGCGAACGAGCACTTAAAGGCCAACTCGGTGCATTGATTGACGCGTGCTGCATTATCGCGGTAGCCGCGGGCACCATCGGGCCCATTGGGTTTCTAGGCTTGCAGGTTAGCTACGCGTTAAATGCGCTGTTTGATATTCCTGATGGCTTTACCACTCAGCTTATCATCATCTTGTTTGCGATTGCTCTTTACACCTTGTCAGCACTCAGTGGATTAAGCCGAGGTATGCAACTGCTTAGTCGTTACAACGTGATTCTGGCAATGGCATTGATGGTTTACATCCTGTTTTTTGGCCCTACGAATTTTATCTTTAACGGATACATTCAAGGTGTAGGGAGCATGCTGGATAACTTTATCCCAATGGCGACCTACCGTGGTGATGAAGGTTGGCTAAGCTGGTGGACAGTATTTTTCTGGGGCTGGTTCCTTGGTTATGGTCCGATGATGGCAATTTTTATTGCGCGTATTTCCCGTGGTCGAACTATCCGACAAGTCATTTCCACCATCAGTATTGTGGCTCCGTTAACCACCTGTTTTTGGTTCACGATTGTGGGCGGCTCAGGTCTTGCGTTTGAAATTGCTGAACCGGGTAGCGTGAGTGCGGCGTTCGAAGGCTTTAACCTGCCAGGTGCTTTGCTTGCGGTGACTCAGCAACTACCAATGCCAATGCTGACTTCAATTCTATTTCTGATTTTAACCACGATCTTCATCGTCACGACGGGCGACTCAATGACCTACACAATCAGTGTCGTGATCAGTGGTGAAACGGAGCCGAATGCGATCATCCGTACCTTTTGGGGCGTAATGATGGGTGTGACGGCACTAATCCTGATTTCTCTTGGCTCTGGTGGCATCTCTGCACTGCAATCTTTCATTGTGATTACCGCGGTTCCGGTTTCGTTGATTCTGTTACCGTCACTTTGGAATGCGCCGCAAATCGCAATCAAAATGGCGAAAGAGCAAGGGCTATAACAATTATCTAATTCAAACAACGTGGAGCTTGTGCGGGTGTTTTCCTCCTGCATCCGCACAAACCCTAGTATTCTTACAATAACAAATAGGTGGTGAGCAAAATGGATGCACATCGTTCTACTTATACGGAAGCAACTATGCGCGATGCAGCGATTGTCATGGCAGCCGAAAGGCTTGGCGCAATGCACCAAAACCGAATCAGCTTTGTACGCAGTCTGATTCGTAATATGGCAAGCCAAAACTGGCAAGTAACCAAGCATGAGTGGCAGCTTTGTCCTCGTGGTTATGGTCATGTGATTTACAAATTGACCACGCCAGAGCACGTTTATCATTTGGTGGTATTCTGTGATGAAATTGCCGACGACGAGCGTAATGATCGCGTAATTGCTGAAAAGTGGGACGTCACATTTGCACTGGTTCAAGGCGATGTTGATGTTACTTTGTTGGAAAGATTGCGAGAAAATGTACCGCTGCAAGAAGCGGGACGTAATCCAAACAACGTACTTGTTCTTGCTCGCGCAAATAAAAGTGTGCGCGTGTTTGAGCACATTGTTAGCGCACTTTCTCAAGGCGAGCAGCCTGAGCCGAAAGAGTTAGCGGAAGTGGGTTATATCCTGCGTACCACAGCAGTTTATGGTAACGGAAAGTTTGGTATCGCCGATTTCAAACTGTTAGAGAACAACTCAGATTTCAGCCAGTCTTTTAGTGCGCAAATGTGTGCCGTATATATGTTGCGTGAATTCAGCCTAGATTGGGTGCACTATCTGGCACTTCAACAAGGTGGCGACAACGCGGTGGCTTTGCATCGTGGCTTGCAGCGCTACCTTGGTGTCGGCAATGCGACTGGCTTAGGCATGGCTCCATACTTGATTAATCACCCGTGCATCGTTGACCAATGGATGACCTCTCGCGAACGTGCGGTAGCGCGAGTCTTTGCGATGCCATGTGAAGCTTCATTCCATGCTCCTTTGCAAGGATTACTACAAAAAGCACAGCGTCATTTAGAGCAAGTCATCACCATCAATGAACATCAAGATAGGCTCAATCACCAAGCGATAGCAGACATCAAACAACTGCTATCAGAGCTAACAACGTTAATGGCATCACATCCGAACTGGGCGAGTTTGGTCGAGCAAAAGAAAACAATGAGTGTGGAAGCCCAAGAAACCCTCACCTCTTGCTTGATCGAACTCTACCCATCTTTAGTGGATGAATTTGCTAGCCAAATGAATACGGATGAAACGTTATCGATTCCGGGCGGGAAAAAGATCCAAGATTTACTGGAAGTGTTGCAAAGCAAGTACCGCTGGGCGATTGATGCGGATTACTCACTAGCCGAGAACAACTACTGGTTCTGGTATCGCTCACAAGATAAAGAAGAGCCAAGGCTTGGTGTTCGCGGGGAAGAGGCTGGAGAAGAAAAAGAACTGCCGCTTGATATCGGCAGACAAGTGAATCGCTTGTACCAGGCCTTGCTTGACTGTGATGTAGAAATGTCCGTAGCAGAGTTTCTATTGCAAAAACCGGCTTATCGTTCGATCACACGTCGCGTATGGACGCTAGGCAACCGTGCGATGGGGGATATTCAAATGAATGTGCTGCGTAAAGATGCGTTACCAATGCACTTACTGCGCTGTAAATTGGCGATCTTTGGCGCGACTAAGTTTGATCCGCGCTCGGATCGTTGGGTTCGAGTAACTTTCTTCCAAGGTGCGCCGTTGTTAGATGAAATTCACGACCCTAAACTGGCAGACACATGGATTTTCCCTAGCATGCCGCCGCGTGACGAAATTGCGCAAAGTGATAATCAAAAAATCAGTGGAGGATTTGAATTATGATCGTCTCTCACAACGAATTGGTGGCCGCCGTTAGTAAGGCATTTCTTGGCATGCGCCGTCACTGTGGTGAGGCGGATGTCATTGCGAACATGGTGGCGGACTTGCAAATGGTTGGCTTACATGGAGTTCGCCATTTTAATAACGCGAGTCTGTTTCTTGGGTTAGATTCAGACTGCGCCGTATCGGTGACCAACAGCACGCCGTCAAGCATAGAGGTAGAACTGCACAACGGGAGTGTAGCGTGTCATTTACCCGCGGTGTTGGATTTCGCGCTCGAGAAAATGATCAACCGTAAGTCGATTACCATTACGTTGAAACAGTGTCATAACCGTTGGTTGGGTTTCAGTGAGTTGTTGAAGCTCTCTGCGAAAGGCATCGCGTGTCGAGCACAGTGGGTCAATGGCTCTAGTCCCAAGCGAACGCTTTATGTGTTAAACCGCGGACGAATCGCACCAGAAGTCTTTTTCTCGGATCAGTTTGATGGGCATGATACGGATTTGCATAGTATGGTTATCGAGCTCTCCGTGAACGATTTCGATATCGAGAAAAGTGCACAAGGATATACCACCCACATTGAAGGCGATGAGTTAAGCCGTACGCAACAAGCTTCTTGGCAAAATGGTATCTTTGTCGAAGACCAAGAATGGGAAACACTGAAACAAACGGCAACCGCGTTGCTGGTGGAGAACAGTGAGCGTTCTATGCTCGGTGCTGGTGGTGTGGTTTAAGCTATGAAAGGCGATGATTCCAAGTAGAAGTGATGAAGGCTGCTGTTTAGCGGCCTTTTTTTGTGCGCGATGTTCAGTCACTTCTGAAGTTCAAAGACTATGATTACCGTTATCCGCAAGATGGAGCAACACAGGTAAGAAAAATGGATCTGCAAGAGAATAAAAGAAATGCCATTGCGTTTTACGAAACCGCCTATAGAGGTAACCCAAGAAAGGCAGTTGAAGACTACGTAGGTGATGAGTACATCCAGCACAATCCATTAGTTGGAAATGGCCCCGAGGCTTTTATCGAGTATTTTGAGCGGATGCAAAATGAGTATCCCGATAAAGATATTACGTTTGTGCGAGCCATTGCTGAAGGGAACTTGGTGGCACTACACACTCACCAAACATGGCCTAATGATATTGAATACGTGACGATGGATTTCTTTCGTTTTGATCATAATGGGAAGATTGTTGAACATTGGGACGCTCTGCAAGAGATACCCAAAGAAACATTGAATGGTCACACCATGTATTAACGAGTCGTTGACGAGTCTCCCATGCCGTTTATTCAAACGGTATGGGAGGTTAAATGATTTGTGGCACTTTAAGTATTAATCATCAAAGCGCTTTTTCGATTCTCGCCGCGACGTCTTCAGATACCCAGCCTTTCCACAAGTCAGGGTAGGTATTAAAGAAGTAAAACATCGCTTCTTCACCGTCCGCGTAGTTATCTTCCATCCATGCGAGCATTTCACTCATTTGCTCGTTGGTAAATCCGCGTTTCTGCAAGTACGCGAATGCTTGGGGTTCTTTGCTCGCAAACGCCTCAGTTGTTACTGTGCGAACTGGAGAAGGTGGGTACATTGTTACTTTTGGTGAAGCGCAATCAGGCTGAGTGGTACAGTTGCGATACTCTTCTAAATCTGTTCCGCTACCAAAATCCACTTTGACCATATCATACTTGCCCAATACGGGGGTCGGTGACCAGTAGTAACCAAACCAAGGCATTTTGCGATCATAGGCTTTGGCGATGGTGCTAGCTAATGCTGCGCCAGATCCTGGGTCAACCATCTCAAAGCCGTGCTCACTTAACCCTAATGCATTAAACAAGTGACCGGAGGTGATTTGGCATGTCCAACCAGCAGGGCAGCTATAAAACGCGAACTTGTCATCATCCTCTGGGTGTTCAAATAGTTTGGCGTGCTTGATGACGCCTTCTATCGTCGCGAGTTCTGGATACTGTTTTACCAGATAGGCGGGAACCCAAAAACCTTCTTCACCACCATTGACAAGCGATTCACTAGCGATGCGCAAGCGTTTATCCGCAATCCCTTTATCAAGTGCTTCTTTAATGCCGTTTGTCCATAACTCTGGCGCAACGTCAGGTTGCCCCTTTTCAATCATAGAGGTGCCTGTAGGAACGCTATCACCAGGGATCAATTCCGCATCGCACTGGTAGCCTTCATTTAAGACAAATTGGTCGATGTGCGCCATTAAGCTGGCCGAATTCCAATTCATGTCTGCGATGGTTATTTTTCCGCATTCGTCTGCATTTGCATGAGTAGATAATGCTGATAGCAGCAGAACAGAGAGCATTGAAGGTGTCGTCTTCATGTGACTGAATTTCCTTGTCGTTGTCATTTACTTCAGTATATACATCGGTTTATAAAGATTCAGTGAACAAGTTTTTTTCAGTGACGTTAAGCATAAAAACGGTGATTTATGAAGCGTTTGGTGAGGCGTGTTGAAAGGGAGTTAATACAGCAAGAACACTCCTTCGTAGCCGCCAATCTCAATATGAGAAACATAGTCGCCGATGTTACCGTCTTGATCTACAGGTCGCATAGGCTCTGGAAGTGCGATAGTTATCTTCGGTGAGGAGAAATAATCGATATTCTTACCAAAGAAATCAGTTCGATACAGAACTCGGCCTTTGGTGAACTCGCGGGCTAACACCATCTCTGTAGGGCCATGCATCACTACCGTATCGTCTGAGTGATACGCAAAGTACGTATGGGTTGGTAACAAATCGATAGCGCCATTAGGCAAGTCAGGATGAGCCACTTTGCTCATAGAAGCATCTCCAATCACCGTGTAATCGGCAGGATAGGGCGTGCTGGTGGACATCATTAGCGGAGTCGCCTGATACCCCTCTGGTATTTGATTGGCAGGCTCTCCCAAATCAACGGCAAGCAAGGCGCTAGGTTGATAAGCAATATTCTTTGGTACGCCTGCCTTCCAGAAGTTGTCACTTGTTGCGTTATTACTTCCATATAAGTAGCCATTGTTCCACTGATTAAAGTAAATGCGCTCAGGGTGATAGTTTAAGTAGAACACCGCTAGTGCAGAGTATTGGTCCTGTTTCCAATTGTTTTCTGTGTTACCAAAGTATTGAACGCGACCATAACGCGTGGTCGCTTGATAAATCACTTTCTGGCCAGCTTTGGCGAGTGCAGAGTTATCCCAAAATTTAGTCAAGCCAGCATAGCCACTAAAGCCGGTAGCAGGGAAAAGGTAGTGCTCGCGCAAGTACAAGGAGCCAGCGTTAACCAAGTGGTTTTGCCCATTACGACCGAATAAGTTTGCCGTACCTATGTTGAGGCCAATTAACGCATCTTCATCCAGCGTTGCCAGTTTATTCAAGAACGCCGAGAATTGCGCTTTGTAAGCATCGTCAGCAGCTTGGCTACCCGCCACCAAACCAAGTTCATCCACTGTGCCTCCGGAATATATGTAGAACTGATTTGCACCGAGTAACTTATTCGTATCGTCGTTGTACGCACCATTTAAACCTTGTTTCGCCCATTCAGCTTGGTAAGAGTGGCGCATTGTATTGGCAAAAAAGGGATTGCCGAGATTGGTCAATGCCCAAGAAGAGGTTTGATTCCACATACGACCAAATGGAATAACGCGTGACTCCCAACGAAATCGTGCGGTTGCATTCTTATTTGAACGGTTTTTGTATTCATTCCAAGAAAGATAATTGTCTTGGTTTCGATCTGCAGATTTGTCGAAGCCACGAATTTTACGCCAGCGTTGAATGGTTTGACCTTCAGGTGTCTCCGTTGGTGCTCCTGAGATATTGACGGCAGGGAAGCTATCTTTGAGTTGAATGTTTTCGAGACGTGGGCGGTTTTCTATGTTGTCGTCATGCCAAGTAATTTTCGCAACGTAAAGGCGGCCGCCGTCGCGTAAAAAGGTGGAGCCAAAGTACTGACCGCCACCATAAGTTTTTCCGCTACCATCATGCGTTGTAGCGCGAACCCAATCCAAAGGAACAGACCAGCTTACTGTTTGGTTTTTAGTCATGTTCTCAGTTTTGTCTTTTTTAATCGCGAAGCTTTTCCATTCAGTTACCTGACCAAACGAGTCGATAGCAGGAGGGTATTCAATCGTAAAGCTGCCACCCTGAGCAAACTGAGAAAACGTAAAGGTTAAGCGGTCGAACTTCTCTGAGTGATAAACATAGAGGGCACCACCATTATTCGCCTGACCGAATACATCAGCATCCCATGGCGGTGGTTGATATAGCCAAAAACCGGCGTGGTCAGCGCTGGCGGTATAGCCAACGATCATCGGTTTTCGATTGAGTAGAGTATTCTCGCCATGGCTTGAGTCGACTTCAGCTAGGATAGTGTCTTCAGAAAAGTGGAGAAAGAAATCTTCGTAGTCAACTCCATTCAGTTCTGCTTGGTTACGTATATCGTTTTCCAGCCAACCTGAGTTAAGTTCCAGCTTTTGGTTGTACATGTAACCAAGCGCTTTTACACGCTCGTTATCACTCTTATTTTCGTAAGCTCCAAACACGATATCGGCATTATCCAACTCCCATTCAAGTGCAGCGGCAGCAGAGATAGGCTTATCTTGAAGATCAATACCCTGTTCATGCAACCCAGGTAATACGATTGCTGTTCTACTCCAAACGTTGGGTACAGAAAGCAAGCTCAAAGAAATGAGTGTAACGAGAGAAAAACAATGCGACTTCAACATGGAGTTATCCCATTAATACTTAGATGACTCAAATTAAGAGTCAGATACAAAGAGAAATTATAGTCCATTCGCGAAGTCGTAATCAGGACCCTGCCATAGAGGACTTTACAGGAAAACTAACAGGGGATGCTGTGCAAAAATGAGCGGGTGTACTTGGAATAGATCATCCTCATAGACTCAAAACTTCCTCTACACGTCAGCACAAAAATAACCACCATTTTAACCTTGTTTCGGTCGTCACCATGTTGTTGGATTTTTCTTCAACAAATTCAGTTAAAACTAACTCTTCAAACCAGTCAGATACTCTGTCTTGGTGGTAGCTGATCATACAAAAAATTAACAAATTAAATTTTTATACATTTTTATTGCATAAAAAGTCCAGTTGAGTAATATAAATACCAAGTGACAATTAATGCGGTATGTCAGCATGACTATTCAGGTAAGCGGAATCAATAAATCCTACGGTGAGACACAAGTGCTTCACGATGTCAGCTTTAAGTGTGAAAGCGGGGAAACACTGGTGTTACTTGGTCCAAGTGGCGCAGGTAAGAGCTCTCTACTGCGTGTTCTTAACCTTCTTGAAGGGGCGGATAACGGCAAGCTAAACATCGCAAATGATGTTTTTGATTTCTCTACTGAAATCAAAGAGAAACAAGGTTTAGCACTTCGTCGTAAAGTAGGCATGGTGTTCCAGCAGTACAACTTATGGCCGCACATGACAGTGATGGAGAACCTGATTGAGGCTCCGGTAAAAGTATCTGGCATGGATAAAGAAGAAGCGAAGAACCAAGCAATGCAAATTCTCGCAACGCTGCATTTGGCAGACAAAGCGGATGCATGGCCGATGCAGCTTTCTGGTGGTCAGCAACAACGTGTGGCGATTGCTCGTGCATTGATGATGAAACCGGAAGTCTTGCTTTTTGATGAACCGACCGCAGCGCTTGATCCGGAAATTACTAACCAAGTCGTTAAGATTATTAAAGATTTAAGCGAAACTGGCATCACCCAAGTCGTAGTAACGCATGAGGTCGATTTTGCTAAGAAAATCGCTAGCCACGTACTGTATCTAGAAAAAGGACACATCGTCGAGCACGGCACAAATGATTCGTTTTCTAATCCGCAAACCGCCCAGTTTGCTGACTACCTAAATCACTAAATTACGTTTTTAAAGTTCAGTCTATTTAACAGATAAGCTCGGCTGTCATTGCGAGTGTCAGCCCACTAAGTACACACGGAGTATTGCAATGAAAAAGATTCTACTAGCTTCACTAATCGGCCTTTCTTCTGCAACTATGGCAGCAAACGCAGCAGCACAAGAAGAGATCAAATTCGCGATGGAAGCGACGTACGCACCATTCGAATACATGGATGAAAACAACCAAATCCAAGGTTTTGACGTGGATCTGGCGAACGCACTATGTAAAGAAATGGAAGCCAAATGTACCTTCCACAACCAATCTTTTGACAGCCTGATCCCTGCATTAAAATTCAAGCGTTACGATGCGGCTATCTCTGCAATGGATATTACTGACGCGCGTTTGGAGCAAGTGAACTTTTCTGACCCTTACTACGACAACTCAGCAGCGTTTGTTTCTATCAAAGAAAAAGTGGCTGTTCAAAAAGCACTAGAAGGTAAGCGTGTTGGTGTTCAAAACGGTTCAACACACCAAAGCTACCTGATTGAACAAATGCCGGGCGTAACAGCGGTTCCTTACTCAAGTTACCAAGACGCATTCATCGATATGAAGAATGGCCGTATTGATTCTGTATTCGGTGACACAGCTGTCGTAGCAGAATGGTTCAAGAAAGAAGATAACCTAGCGTACGTGGGCGAGCACGTTACTAACCCTAAATACTTCGGTAACGGTTTCGGTATCGCAGTAAACAAAGGTAACGACGAGCTAGTGAACAAGCTGAACACGGCACTGAAAACAGTGAAAGCGAACGGCGAATACGACGTAATCTACAACAAGTACTTCGGTAAGTAATATGGCACTAACGGGTTACTCTTTATCGCTTGTTCAAGCTAGTTGGATGACTGTCCAGCTAGCCTTCACAAGCCTTTTAGTCGGTTTGATTCTGGCAGTGGTATTCGCCAGTGGTGAAATGTCTCGCCGCGTTTTCGTTAAATGGCCAATGACGGCGTTTGTGACGATTGTACGTGGCTTGCCAGAAATCCTTGTCGTGTTGTTCATCTATTTTGGTTCGACGCAGGTTCTGTTTTTAATCACCGGCGACTTTATTGAAGTTAGCCCGTTCTTGTCTGGCGTGGTGGCGTTGTCATTGATCTTCGCTTCCTACGCTTCTCAAACTCTACGTGGCGCATTAAAAGCCGTTGGAAGAGGGCAGAGAGAAGCAGCAAGTGCACTCGGCATCAGTCAAGCACACGCTTTCGTTCGCATTGTTTTACCACAAGCAGTAAGACATGCACTACCAGGTTTAACTAACCAATGGTTGGTTCTGCTGAAAGACACCGCGCTTGTATCACTGATTGGCGTAACGGATTTGTTGAAGCAAGCGCAGCTAACATCTGCAGCGACGCATGAAGCGTTTACATGGTACGCAACCGCTGCGGCGATTTACTTAGGCATTACTTTGATTACGCAACGTGCCGTAAAACTGATTGATAAGAAATTCTCAATTCAAGGTATGAGCATGGGACAGGAGGCGACCGCATGAACGAACAACACGTTTGGCAAATGCTGGATGGCTTAGGCACTAGCCTCCAATTGACCGCTGCTTCCTTGGTTGTGGGCTGCCTCTTAGCTTTGATGATGACGCTGACTCTGATCCTACGTACTCCGGGTTTGCATTGGTTAAGTCGTGGCATCATCACCTTGTTTACTGGTACGCCTTTATTGGTGCAGATCTTCTTGGTGTACTACGGTCCGGGTCAGTTTGATGCTGTAAGAGAAAGTGTATTTTGGACATGGTTAAGCCAACCTTGGTTCTGTGCGATGTTAGCACTAGCACTAAATACCGCTGCATACAGCACTCAGTTGTTCAAAGGAGCGTTTAACGCGATTCCTTCCGGTCAATGGCAAGCGTGTCGTGCATTAGGCATGAACAAAACCGCAACACTGAAAGTGCTTCTGCCATACGCTATTCGCCGTGCTGTTCCGGCTTACTCGAACGAAGTGATTTTGGTCTTCAAAGGCACGTCACTAGCAAGCACGATTACGATCATGGATCTGATGGGTTACGCGCAGCGCATTAACGCACAAACCTACGATACGTTGACGGTATTTGGTATTGCAGGCGCATTTTATTTAACGGTAAATGGTGTGCTAACTCTCATTTTCCGTCAGGTAGAGAAGAAAGCATTGGCGTTCGAAGCCGCATAATCCTTCAATCAACACTCATCATTTAGTTCCACAGTGCCTCTGCGAATGGCTCTCTTGCAGGGGCATTTTTTATATTCGTCATGGCAAATTCCTCAAGTTCTCCCAAACTTAATTCAACGCAATTGTATTGGTGGCACCATGGAAAGAAGACACTTTTTAGCGCTGTGGACATTGTTGTTCGCACCCTCATTAAAAGCGAAAACACCAATGCGGCCAACGCCAGCACAAACTGAAGGGCCATTTTATCCAGTAGTGGACATTCCTCTTCGTCAAAACTTGATTCTGCAATCAGAAGGTTTGGTCGGTGAAGCTATCGTGTTGCAAGGTAAAGTCGTAGATACATCGGGAAACCCTGTCTCAGGCATCAAAGTAGAAATCTGGCAATGCGATGGGCAGGGGATTTACGATCATCCTAAGCAACCAAATAACGATAAGTTTGATGCGCACTTTGCTGGCTTTGGTGCAGTTTTAACTCAATCGGATGGTCACTACTTGTTTCAGACCTTGTACCCTGTACCTTATGCTTCTCGCCCACCGCACATTCACGTTAAGTTGTTGCGAGATAATCAAGAACTTCTGACCACTCAGTTGTACTTGAAAGGCAATACTGGCGATGAATGGTGGGGAGGCAAAGCCCGTGATTATCTGCAGTTTGAAACTATACGAATCGACGGGCGGTTAACGGGCCAATTTAACTTTGTGATTGGCTAGCTAATCCGGTTAAGCCATTAATTCAACCAATTGCGCCAAGCATTCTTTATCCAGTGTCGGATGAGGCTCGACGCCCGTGACCAAAACGATATCCACGGAAGGTAGCGATGGCATATCGTCTAAGATCTTAAGATCCTCGCTAACGCTAATACTGCCCATCGCACCGATAGCCATGCCTGAACGTACAATTGCTCGTTGTGCAGAAGCCGTATTGCAACATGCCAGTAGTTGATAAGGAGTGCCACGTTTGGTTAATCCGTCTACTGCTGCCGCATGGTATTTACAGTCGGTTTGGAATAGGGCGAGAGGGAGAGGTTGGGCGTTCTCAATGTCAAAATCAGGATGAGCAATCCACACGCCTTTGTCGCTTGCTAGCCAGTAACCTTCCTCACTGTCCGGTGCTCTTGTCACAATAGCGGCGTCTAGCTTTCCTTCATCAAGTTTTTCTCTCAAGGTGATGCTCGGCTCACTAAAGACCTGAATCGAACATGTGGGCTCAGATTGCTGTAATACGCGGATGACTTTAGGCAAGATATTGTCGTTGTAGTCTTCTGGGCAACCTAAGCGAAGAGGACGCTTATTTTCATAACGTTTCACTTGTTTCAGTGCTTGATTGTGCAAGCTAACCAATTGCTCTGCGTGAGAGCGTAGTGCTAATCCCGCTTCACTTAAGACAAGATTGCGACCTTCTTTTTCAAACAAACTGACGCTGAGTTCGTCTTCTAGCTTACGCATTTGCGCACTGAACGCGGATTGGGTGCGATTGATCTGCTTGGCTGCACGAGTGAAACTTCCCGTTTCGACAAAAGCCAGAAAGCTGCGTAACGCATCGATATCCATATCTAAAACTCATCCATCGTTTTTGTTGAAGTGTTCCATCAAAACTATCCGTTAGTCCCCTTAAATACAATCAGATATTGTGAATGGGTACTCAAAACACGAACCGCATGGAGGCGTCATGAAACTGTTTATTGCTAACCAAAACTACTCAAGCTGGTCACTGCGCGCATGGCTGATCTTTTCTCAATTCAAACTGGATGTGAAAGTCACCAAGCTCAAATTATTCACGGAAGATTTTTATAAGACCTTGGAAGATGTTACACCAACGGCGAAAGTACCTACCTTGGTGGATGGTGACGCAACCGTGTGGGATTCATTAGCGATTTTGGAATATGTTAACGAGCAATACTTACAAGGCCAAGCATGGCCAAGCAACTCTGCAGAACGAGCTAAAGCCCGCGCCATTGCCTCAGAAATGCATTCGGGGTTCTTTGATTTAAGAAACGAGCTCCCAATGAACATCCGTGCGCGCAGAAAAGTCGATTTAACGGAGGGTGCGCGTAAGGATATTGCGCGTATTGATGCCATTTGGGCTGAGCAAGCCAAGCTGTATCCCAACGGCTGGTTATTTGGAGAATGGTCGATTGCAGATGCTATGTATGCACCTGTGGCATTGCGTTTCCAAACTTATGGCATCGAGTTATCGGAGGGTGCCAAAGCTTACCAACAGAAGGTGCTAGCAAGTGAATCTTTACAGCAATGGCTGGAAGAGGCGAGCCAAGAAACAGATATCGTAGAAGAGGACGAGGCAGGGGAAGAAGTATAAGCGCATCTTGCGATCGCCTGTAGCAAGGGAAAGCATGACAAAGCACGCTTTCCTCTTCTAGGATGGTTGTCGTTTCCGGCGCGTTTAAGCTAGGTGTTCAACAATCGCTCTGCCTACGCCGTGTGCGCTCGTTGGGTTTTGACCTGTGATGACACGATCATCCACAATTACAAACTCTTGCCAAGGTTGCACTTTAGAGTAGCGCGCTGCGCTGCGTGCAAGAGATTCTTCCAATAGGAATGGGATATCGTTGATGGTGCCGAAGTCGATCTCTTCTTCGCGAGTGAAACCTGTCACTGATTTAGACGCAAGTAGCTTCTCGCCATTGCTAAGCGTGATAGGAAGAAGAGCGCCCGGACCATGACAAACTGCTGCCACAATACCGCCATCTTCATAGTGTTTTGCGGAAATCTTGGCAAAATCTTCGTTGCTCGCTAGGTCTGAAAGAAGACCAAAGCCACCCGGATAGAAGATCGCATCATAGTTGTCACCGTTGATTTGTGATACTGGAATCGTGTTGTTGATGCGGTTCTGGAAATCATCATCCGCCAAAATTTTCTCGTTGGCTGCGTCGCCTTCGATGTCGGTTCCGTACAGTGGTGCTTGTCCACCTTTGATAGAGGCAATGTCGTAATCGAAGCCTGCACCTAGTAGCTCGCTAAGGGCATGAGTGAGCTCTGGCGCGTAAGTTCCGTTTGCTTGGTCAGTTTCACCAAGAGTCGCATGGTTCGTCACAATGATGAGTACTTTCTTCATGATGGTTTCCTTTTTGGCTTACGTGTATTTGTTGAACACCTTCATACTAATTGCTAAACAAATAAGTGATAATACGATTAATTGGCAAAACATTATTGCTATATAGCAAAGGTAAGTATGGACAGTTTTGAAGGCATCAATGAGTTTGTTACGGTTGCTGAGAGCTTAGGGTTTTCTGCAGCGGCAAAACAGTTAGGTTGCAGTACCAGTCATGTCAGTCGCCAAGTCACAAGATTAGAAGAGCGATTAGGTGTCGCTTTGTTAGCCCGTTCGACAAGAATGGTGAGTCTAACGGAAGCGGGGCAAGCGTATTATCAGCAGTGTAAAGAGTTGGTGATTGGGCTTCAGCAAGCCAATGAACAGCTCACCACGCAGCAAACTCAGTTGAGTGGTACGTTACGCGTGAGTGCCGCTGGTGCGTTTTCTGAGAACCATGTAGCGCCTGCCTTGATGGCGTTTGCCAAGCAACATCCTAATCTCACGGTTGAAATTAACTTCAACACCAGCATGGTCAACTTTATTGAAGATGGTTTCGATTTTGCCATTCGTTACGGCAGGTTGAGTGATTCAGGCTTGGTTGCGAGAAAGCTGGTGGATCGTCCCATGGCAGCGGCAGCCAGTCAGCGTTATCTCGATGAACATGGTTTACCAACGCACCCAGAGCAACTCAAGCGTCATAGCTGCATTATTGCCAATAAGGACGTTTGGTTGTTTGAAAAAGACGGCAAGCCTTTAGATGGCGTAAAAGTGCAGGGCAGATGGAAGAGCAATAACGCACACACGGTCTTGCAAGCCTGTGCAGAAGGATTAGGTGTGGCGTACTTACCGAAGAGTAGTTTCAACGATGCTATTTCGTCTGGTCGTTTGGTGCCAATACTAGAGCCGTATTGGGGAAGCGGCAACAGCAGCTGGATTGTTTATCAGAATCGTCACTTTCTACCACTACGAGCGCGATTGGCTATCGACTTCTTGCTTGATCATTTTGTCGATTGGCAGGAGTAATGAGGCTCTGCCAATCGGTTTGTTTATCCATTTGTTAGATCGTCAACATACTAACGTATCTACATGTTTTGATAGCTTGGTCCGCCGCCACCTTCTGGTGCTTTCCACGTGATGTTTTGCGAAGGATCTTTGATGTCACAGGTTTTGCAATGCACGCAGTTGGCGGCATTTATCTGAAACTTCAACTTACTCTCAACTTCCACCACTTCGTAAACCCCTGCAGGGCAATAGCGCTGGCTCGGCTCGTCATACATACCTAAATTCACATCAATTGGAATGTGAGGGTAAGTCAGAACAAGGTGACAAGGTTGATTCTCTTCGTGCTGTGTTCCCGACAAAAATACCGACGAAGGCTTATCAAAACTGATTTCACCATCTGGTTTTGGGTATGCAATTGGGTGGCACTCTTGTTTAGGTTTTAACTGCTCATGATCGTGCGAATAGTCCTTGATAGACCAAGGTAACGGCTTCTTAACCAGTGGTTGCCACAGGTTGTGTTCAAAAGTCGAAAGAGCACCGCCAAGTATGCTGCCAAACTTATGAATGTTCGCGCCAAAGTTACGCGTTTCGGCGAGTTCGTCATACAACCATGATGATTCAAACAACGACTGGTAGTCTGGCTCAGAAGCTCCAGTTTGTCGGGCCGTATGTACCGCTTCTGCTGCAATGATTCCGGACTTCATTGCTGTGTGGCTGCCTTTAATTTTTGCGACGTTCAAAGTCCCCGCATCACAACCAATCAATAAACCGCCAGGGAATTGCTGTCTCGGCAGAGAGGAAAGCCCACCTTTCGCAATGGCTCTTGCGCCGTAAGCGATGCGCTGAGCACCTTTCAAATGTGGTTCAATAGCAGGATGGTGCTTAAAGCGTTGAAATTCGTCAAACGGACTCAAGTAAGGATTGCTGTAATTCAAGTCGACAATAAGCCCGACGGCGATTTGGTTGTTCTCCATGTGATAGAGAAAACCGCCGCCTGTGGTATTTGTTTCACTCAAGGGCCAGCCAGCGGAGTGGATAACACTGCCAGATACATCCTTACTGTCAGTGGGTAACTCCCATATCTCTTTTAGGCCAAGCGCGTAGTGCTGTGGTTGCTTTCCTGCGTCTAGGTCGAACCTTTGAATAAGTTCTTTACCCAGATGTCCGCGACAACCTTCAGCAAAAAGGGTGTATTTTGCCCTTAGCTCGATACCTGGTTCAAAGTTAGGTTTGGCCTGGCCGTTCTTATCTAGTCCCATATCGCTCGTGTTAATGCCTGTCACGGCGCCAGTCTGATCATAATTGATGCTTGCAGCGGCAAAGCCCGGAAAAACTTCCACCCCAAGATTTTCTGCTTGGTTAGCGAGCCAACGGCAAAGGTTGGCAAGGCTAATTACGTAATTATTCTCGCCATTTATCATTGGACGCGGTGTAAGGAAGTGGGGAACGCGAATATGGTTTTGTTCAGTAGTAAGATAAAGGAAATCATCTCGTTGAACTGAGGCTGCTAGCGGGGCGTCCATTTCTTTCCAATTGGGGAAAAGCTCATCTAAGGCACTAGTTTCAAAAACAGCGCCAGATAAAATATGTGCGCCCACTTCTGAGCCTTTTTCTACAACGCAAATTGAAAGTGCGTCACCTTCACTGTCTTGGTTGAGTTGAGCTAGCCGACAAGCGGCGCTTAAGCCTGCAGGTCCGGCCCCCACGATCACGAAATCAAACTCCATGCATTCTCGTTCCATCTTTATGCTTCCTTTCTATTATCGTCATCTGCGTGACAGGTTTTGGTTTCTATACAGAAAACTATAGCTCAGTTGACGTTAACGTGAAGCGGACTAAGCTCAAGTAATGGATCTGACGTGTTATATGAGGCATGACCATGGAAGACCGACCATTAGCAACACTTGTGCTCGCAGAGCATGACAACCAATCGTTGGCTGTAGGGACGCTGTGTGCAATTAAAGCGGCATTTGAGATTAAGGATGATGATAAATCGCTTCCTGTTTCTGTGTTGCTTATTGGATATCAGTGCCAATCAGTTTTGGATGAGTTGAATTGTGTTCAGGGTGTTGCAGAAATTATCTGGGTTGATGCGAAGGGATATGAACATGGATTAGCGGAAAATATCGCACCTTTGATCTCACAAGTAGCCAAAAACTACTCACATATTCTTTCTCCTGCCAGTACATTTGGTAAGAATGTGATGCCTCGTGTGGCGGCGTTGCTTAATGTTGGTCAACTTTCTGACGTGATGACAATCGAGTCTATCGATACGGTGATTCGTCCAATTTATGCTGGAAATGCATTGGCGAGAGTCACGTCGAATGATCCCTATAAAGTGATGACCATAAGAAGTACGGCTTTTGATGCCGCAGAGCTATCTGACACGCCAGTTGTCCCTAAGCTTACTCAAGTCGATACGGTGATTATCAATAAACTTAGTGAGTTTGTTTCGCAACAAACGCCAGAAAGTGAGCGACCAGAATTGCCAGCGGCTAGAGTAGTGGTGTCGGGGGGGCGTGCATTCGGGAGTAAAGAGAAGTTTGTTTTAGTAGAACAATTGGCGGACAAGCTAGGTGGAGCGGTAGGGGCGTCACGAGCGGCGGTCGATGCGGGCTATGTGTCTAATGACCATCAAGTCGGGCAAACCGGCAAAATTGTTGCACCGGAGTTATACATTGCCGTCGGAATTTCTGGAGCGATCCAGCATTTGGCGGGAATGAAAGATTCCAAGGTGATTGTTGCAATTAATAGCGATCCTGATGCGCCTATTTTTGACATTGCAGATTATGGATTGGTCGGCGATTTGTTTGTGGTAATGCCTGAGCTGTTAGAGAAGCTGTAGATATAGTCTTGTTCCCTAAAACAAAAGGCTTCCAAATTGGAAGCCTTTATCATTTGATTTTAATAAGTTACTTTTCGCTCGGACGTTGCAGGTGCTCTGCAAGTACTTTCGTAAACCTTGCAGCTTCACCACCAGTACAAGCGCGATGATCAAACGTTACGGATAGCGGCATTGCTTTCACCGAAATTGCTTGACCATTTCTTATCACAACTCGGTCGAGTATTCGGCCCGCGCCGACAATAGCGACTTGTGGCGGTGTGACGACAGGTGTTGCGTAAATACCGGCAATCGCGCCGAAGTTGGAAAGCGTAATCGTCGCGTGCTGCAATTGCTCACGACCGATTTTTCTCTCTCTGATCCCTTCAACGGTTTGATCGAGCCAACGACGAATATCTTGTGGCTCATATTCATCTGCGTGGCGCAAAACTGGTACGTACAATCCATGACGGCTATCTACTGCAATTCCTACATTGACCGTTGTGTGTACGCAGCGTGTCATGGTTTCGGCATCAAACCAAGCGTTTAAAGCAGGCTCTTCTTGACACGCATGAACAATAGCTTGAACAAGGCGGATACTGATATCTTCGTTTGGCAGCCAATCTTCCAACAACGCTTCTTCCGTAATGGTTACGGCTGCAACATGTTCATGCGATTCGGTCATAGACGACACCATGGTACGTCGAGCGCCTTTCAAAACTTCGGTGCCTGGACGCTGTTTTCCGGCTTCGTCGTAAATATCGGCATCAACGATAAGTCCGTTCGGGCCACTACCTGACACGAGGTTAAGATCTACCCCAAGTTTTTGTGCCAACAAGCGAGCCGAAGGCAGGGCGGTAACGAGGTTGCTTTCTGTCGTGTTGTGGTTGCCACCAATCCAGAAATCATCAACGTTAACATGATGCGCTTGGTGAGAAACGCTACCGACGACGGTTGCGGCGTCAGCAGTGGCTTTTTTCTCTGCCATTACTTCTCTCCCGGCACCTGTTTCATCAATCTCTAGCAGTAATGCACCAATATTGACGATTTCACCTTCCTCACCATGACGGCTGACCACACGGCCCGAATAGGGGGCAGGGACGTCTACCGTCGCTTTTGCTGTCTCTACGGTTAAGATCACTTGATCTAATTTAACCATGTCTCCGACATTAACGTGCCATTTGACAATTTCTGACTCAGCGAGACCTTCACCGAGATCGGGTAAATTAAACGTCTTCATTTCCAATCCTCCACGAGTTCGCGCGCCGCGGTCACAATGTCTTCTTCCTGAACCATGAAATAATCTTCGTTACGGTAATAAGGCATAATGGTGTCCATTCCAGTTACTCGTTTAGGTGGGGCTTTAAGTAAGCACATGGCATGTTCAGCGGTTCGAGCTAATAGCTCAGAGCCCACACCACAAGTTTTACTCGCTTCATGAACAACGAGTAAACGTCCAGTTTTTTCTAGTGAGCTGAAAATCGTCGCGGTATCAATTGGCTTAATACTCGCCAAATCAATCACCTCGACTTCAATTCCCTGACTAGACAAGGTTTGCGCGGCCTGAAGTGACTCTACGACGCATGCGCCCCAAGTAACGAGCGTGATATCTCGCCCCTTACGCAAGGTGAAGCAGGTGTCGAGTGGGAGTGCTTCGCCGTTATCAACGACTTCAGATTTAACGGTGCGATATATGCGCTTCGGTTCGAAGAACATGACGGGATCATTGCTTCTAATTGCAGCGAGAAGTAAGCCGTATGCGCGTTGTGGAGAAGAAGGAATCACCACTTTAAATCCAGCAGTGTGAGCAAATAGCGCTTCCACGCTTTCTGAGTGGTGTTCCGGAGCGTGGATACCGCCGCCAAATGGCGCACGAAAAACCGCGGGACAAGTGAGCCGACCGCGAGTTCTGTTACGCATTCGAGCCGCGTGGCACATTAAGTGCTCCATCGCAGGAAAAACGAAACCTTGAAACTGAAATTCGGCGACAGGTCGTAATCCTTGCGTTGCCATACCGACCGCAACCCCGCCGATTAAGGCTTCAGCGAGTGGCGTATCGATGACTCGTTTAAGACCAAACTCTTGCTTGAGTCCAACAGTGGCACGAAATACACCACCATTATCGCCCACGTCTTCACCTAGTACGACAACATTGGGGTCTTGTTGCATTTCGTGGTGCAGGGCAAGGTTTACTGCTTCAACCAACGTTAGCTCAGCCATGTCTGCCTCCCTGCATTCTCATTGCCTTGTTGATGAGTTCATCTCTTTGTGCATGAAGCTCTTGAGGTAGCGATTCATACAAGTAATCGAAACCGGTTTCTGGTGCTTGTGGCGGTAAGCTCAGATAGCGTTCAACAGCTAACTCTACTTGCTCTTTACAGTAATCTAGCCATTGCTGTTCTTGTTCGTCGCTCCAAGCGCCTTGATTAAGGAGATACGTTTTAAGGCGTGCGATAGGTTCGTATTGCCATGCAGTTTGAACATCATCTTCTTTACGATAACGAGTCGCATCATCGGCCGTAGTGTGGTCACTCAGTCGGTAACTCACCGCTTCGATGAGTGTTGCGCCTTTCCCTTTTCTTGCTCTCTCAAGGGCGGTTTTAGTTGCATCATAAACGGCGACGACATCGTTACCATCGACAGTAATACCCGGTATACCTGCACCTTGCGCTTTTTCTGATAAGAAATCGGCGGCACATTGGAGACTACGCGGCACTGAAATTGCCCACTGGTTATTGTTTACGACGAAAACAAGTGGAATATTCCAAGTACCTGCGCAGTTTATTGACTCAAGAAAGTCCCCTTTGGATGTACCACCATCGCCGCACATGACTAGCGCAGCTTCATGGTTACCTTGAATTTTTAGCGCGGAAGCCACCCCGACAGCATGCGTACATTGCGTCGCTATGGGTACACAGTAGGGAAGGTCTCGGCTAGGAACCGGACTGCCCTCAGGAGCAAAATCACTCCCGCGCTCATCGCCACCCCAGTATTGAAGGTTCTTTTCCATGCCAATGCCACGACACCACATCGCAGGCATATCGCGGTAGTAAGGGACAAACACATCATCGGCTTTAAGTGCTCTGCCGACCGCAATGCCTATGGCTTCCGCGCCTAAGTGTGAGGGATAGGTCCCTAGCTTACCGGTGCGTTGCAAGGCAACTGCTTTGTTGTCGTAAGTGCGAGTTAATACCATATCTCGGTAAAACCCGACCAATGTTTCAGTGTCAGCCCAGTTGGGTAGTTGGCCGACTAGGTCCCCACGATGGTCGATAAACCGATGCATGGGTAATGCCTGAACGTTCATCTCAAGCTCCTTTTGACGCTGCGGGTCTTTTGGACTGCAGCTGTTCATACAAAACCAGAGTTTGTATGGGTACTCAAACTCTGATATCAGCGCAAAGGCCATACCTAAGGTTGCGTGTGCTTTCGATAGCGGTAGGCATCTGTTCGTCCCTTAAACTATTTGTCGATAACATCGCTGCGACCATTTCACCGCAAGATACAGAGAAAGGCTTTTCTGTATCTAACCCTCTAACTAAATCGTGGTATAGCCAGATACAATAAGTGTAAACAAATTGTTAAATTATGCTTCATTTTGACTTTCGCTCAGTAGTAAAGTTTTGCTTACACCCTGATTTTGCAGAGTAATATGCTGCTATTTTGTTGGTGGTATTTTTAAACTCGAATTTAATTACTGGTTAATGAAACATATTTGCAACAAAATTTGGCTGTAAAATTTGACAAAGTGAGTCATTATTAATGAATCAACTCAAACAGTTGCTATATGATGAATTGCAAATTTTTGTTGTGCTCGAAGCCTCGACCTTATGAGAATGCATAACTTCTTCCCAACTGAGTGGAATCAAGGTAGGGTGACGGCATTACAAATGTATACCCTCGGCAGTCCTTGAGCTTATCCAAAGTAGGTGGTGCTCAAGCGGAAGTGATTATGGAGAAGTTATGTACCACGCTCATGTTTATTTTCCCCTAAGAGAACAAGATAAAGCGCAAGCCTTGAACGAGATCATCCGTCAAGAGCGTCAAGATGTGCTGCGTGTGTTTCCATTAGTTGGAAGGTTAGTTGGCCCACACAAAATGCCGATGTTTGAAATTCACCTAGAATCATTGAGTGAAGAGTTCTTGGCGTGGCTTGATACGATTCGAGGCGATTTTTCTGTGCTCATTCACCCAGTAAGCGAAGAAGAGTTGCTCGATCACACAGAACGCGCGATTTGGTTGGGCAGAGAGATTGGTGTATTTGAAGAAAAATTAGAGAAATAGTTGCTCCTCTTGCCCATGCATGGCCGCTTTGAATCCTTCTCTTCTCATTGCGGTCACAGCTTCTGCTTAACGCCTCATCTTCATTGATGGGTGCGGAATCCCTCTCTTACGCTTTGCTGTAGTTATTTTTGTGCTAAACCTAAAAGTAGGCTTTCGAACTTCACGCACAAAGCGTGAAAATGTTGCTGTTTAGCATGCCATTAAATGAATTTTGGTGGTAATAAAATAATAAGTCTTTGATAAATCAAATAGGTATAGCAGGGAAGTGCAGTTTACGACCCCAACGCCATTGGCAGTGGCGCCGATAATTTATGAGGGGGAAGGGTATGTTTTCAATACTCTTGGTTATACTTGCACTCTATATATTTTGGCTGTTGTTTCGCAACGGGCCTGCGTTTGCCGGGCGTACCGCTCAAAAAAAACGTGACTGGGTTGGGCCTACCGCCAACAAAGAAGAATGGCGAGGATTTTGTAGGGATGTATTTCAGCCGTTCAGTTCTCAAACGACTTTCTACGCTATTGCTTATTTTGCCAATTACGTAGCAGCAGCGAACGCAATATCTTGGTCAACGATATACGAAGGCGATTATCCGGTCATCATAAGCCGATTTGGTAGCTACTTCATTTTAAGTACGCATGATGCACTGGTCGTAGCTGGGTTTATTGCGCTTGCTTTCTTTATCATTAATTGGCAACTTGCCATGCGCTGCTCTGGTATTCTTAGCCAGTATCTAGTGCGGATTCTTATTATTAATCAAAAGCGCTTTGTCGCGATTAGCTTGGTGTTTTGCAGCTACTTTTCGTACCTACTGACGCTTGGTATATTCTGGCTGTTCCATGATGGGTATTCAATCTGGCATGGATTAATGCTTAGCCCTGTGTTCCTGCTGTTAGCTTTACTGGTAGCGGTTGTTGTGCCATCTGCAAAAAGAGAAAGTAGTGTACCTTAGATAGATTTTCCACGTTAAATTACACTTGATTTTGGGATAGTAATTCTTATGCCATTAAGTTAGCATTGCCAGCTTTTTAACGCTCAAAAGGCCACTAATCAGTGGGACAGTGGGAGAAACAATGTTTATCGGCTTTGACTATGGTACTGCAAACTGTTCAGTGGCTAAAATGGAATCGGGTGATCCAGTACTGCTTAATCTGGAAGGAAACAGCCCTTTTATTCCTTCCACCCTTGCTGCACCGACTCGTGAATCGGTATCCGAGCATTTATTTCGCCATCGAGATATTAAACCATTAGATCAAGTTGGTGAGCAGGTTTTACGCCGGGCAATCAATTTAAACCGAGAAGAAAGTATTGACTTAGAATCCGACGACATCGCGTTTGGTCAGGCTGCACTTAATCTCTATTTGGAAGATCCTCGCGATATCTATTATGTGAAATCGCCGAAGTCTTTTCTTGGTGCATCTGGCTTGCGTGATGTGCAATTGGCTTTCTTCGAAGACCTTGTCTGCGCGATGATGGACAATATTAAGTCTCAAGCCGAAAACGATGCGCAGCAAAGTATTACCGATGCTGTGATCGGCAGACCAATTAACTTTCATGGGCGTGGCGGTGAAACGGCTAACATTCAGGCTGAACGCATTTTGTTGCGGGCAGCGAAACGTGCGGGCTTCCAAAATGTGGAGTTTCAGTTTGAGCCTGTCGCGGCGGGCCTAGAGTATGAAGCGACACTCAGCGAAGATAAAATCATTCTAGTAGTCGATATTGGCGGTGGTACAACGGACTGTTCGTTGATCCAAATGGGACCGTCTTGGCGCGGCAAAGCAGATAGGACCGCAAGCTTGTTAGCTCACAGTGGCCAGCGTGTCGGCGGGAATGATCTTGATATCGCGCTAGCATTTAAGCAGCTCATGTTCCCTTTTGGCATGGGAAGTAAAATGGAGTCAGGTATTGTGATGCCGACTACCCAATTCTGGAACCCGATAGCAATCAATAATGTAGAAGCGCAGAGTGACTTCTATTCGCGAGAGAACCTATCAGCGTTAAAGTTGCTTCAAAAGCAGGCTCAAGAGCCAGAAAAACTTGCTCGTTTGCTAGAGGTGTATCATGAGTCTTTAGGCTACAACATTGTTCGCCGTGCCGAAGAGGCAAAAGTGGCACTTTCAGAACAAGCTTCTTACCGAACTGGCATCAACTTACTATCAGAAACGATTGAAGTTGATGTACAACGTGACGAAATGATCGAAGCGATCCAGTCGCCAAAGAATAAAATGACGGCGTTGGTGACAGAAGCGGTAGAGCAAGCTGGAGTTAACCCCGATGCTATCTTTATGACTGGAGGTTCGGCACGCTCGCCAATCTTGCGCGATGCGGTTCAAACCGTACTGCCAAGTATTCCGGTTGTCAGTGGAAACTATTTTGGCTCAGTAACTGCGGGCTTAGCTCGTTGGGCTGAGGTTTGTTTCAAGTAGAAAGAAAACTAATTGCGCTATGGGCATTGTTACCAAATTTATGACTTCGCTTAGGCTTATCAAATGATGGTTGGAAGATTTCGCTGAGAGATTGAGTTTCATGCGAGTAGGAAACCTATTTGGGATTCTTAAATCTTTTAACGTCATTCTGAACAGTGAGGAACGAGCGTGATTTAGAATCTCTTGCCCGAGCACGCTGTTATGATATATGACCCCGTTTCGCCAAGCGTTATTTATCACCATTGTTCTGAAGATCGAGTTAGGACCTATTGGATAATGATTTTGACTAAGCTGAGATAAAAATGCCCGCTAAATCAGCGGGCACTTTTGTTTGCGTCATTAATGATGCATGTGTTTTTCCATGTGGCCTTGTTTCTCAACCGCCATTTCTACTTCCACTTTACCCGCGTTTTTGAATGTTAACGTCATAGGGAAGCGGTCGCCTTCTTTGAGCGCTTGTGTTGGATTGAAAATCATTAAATGGAAGCTGCCTGGTTTAAACAACACAGACTCATTGGCTGGAACGCGCACTTCGTCAATCTTAATCATTTTCATCACACCATCTTCTTTCTTATGCGTGTGAATTTCGACATGTCCTGCGATTGGGCTTTCTGCTGCGATCAATGTATCTTCACTGTCACCGTGGTTGGTTAATTGAAAAAAACCACCGATAACAGGTGCGTTTGGTGGCGCTTCGCGGCTCCATGGATGGTCGATATGAATTTTTCCTGCTTCATAATCGTGCGCTAAACTCAGTGGGCTAGCGATGACAGCAATAAGCGCGATAGCGGCGGTTTTTAATGATTTAAGCATGTGTTTTTCCTTTTGAATGAATAGCTTCTCTGAATGGACAACAAACAGAGTCATCGTTATTTTTGGATAAAGTTGTTAATGATTAGATGCCTGTTAGGCAGGAAAAACACTCGGCGGAGAGTGCTTAGGCGCGATGTGTTTGTAAACGAGCTTATCGCATTTTGAAAAGTGATAAGTCGTCAGTGCATACTTTACTCGGCGCAGCCAATGGATCGTTGTCAGGTAAAGCCCAATCGCAACTAAAAGAAAGAATTGAACAGCTTGAAGAAGCGGGCATTCAAACTGGAAGCCGTCGTGTAAGTTAAGATCTTGGATGAGCTTAGAAGAAGATTGAGCGTTAGCCTCAATCAACGTATTGATATCCACCCATTTGAAACCATCTGCGGTACACAGTAAAACCTTTTCACTTTGGACTTTGTTGAGCCAAGTTGTGCTGTGAACTTGTGTAGGGTTAAGAGCGGCTGTGGATGCTAAATACAACTGAAACAACACCGCGATAATAACCGCAATAGCGTGCAAGCGATGGTGTTTGTGCTGTATTAGAGTGTTTTCCATACAATTGAGTGCTTATCTTCTTCGGCGCGGGATACTAACAAATTAACCAAACAATGTAATTATCAGTTTACTAAAAGGTGATGCAAGTGTGCATTATTTGTTTTATTGCCTATTTTTAACGCTTTAATGTCTTGATTCGGCTGACATTCACAACCTCCAATTCAACTTGTCAGTCTTGCTTAGTCGCTTCTGAAGATACCGAATTAATCTCTCTTATATGTCACTGAAGCTTCGGTTAGTGGGTGTCGTGGTGGTGTTTTTACGTGCTAGATTTGGCTGATATCGATTCAAAATGCACACCGAATCTTCACTTGTTTTCCATTAACGGAATTATGACAGTAATTTAATAAAGGATACGGTATTCTGCGCTCCTTTGTACATGCCAGAAACGTCCGTCCTACTTAGTCGGAGGGGCGATTAATCTTAAGAAATTTCTCAAATGAAATACGAACAACAGATTGGATATCGATACCCTAAAGGTCGATTTGCCATGGTGAGTGTATATGCATTCACCGGTGCTGCGATTTTAGCATCGACTATTTTTTCTCTATTGCTATTTTTGTCTATCGACGAAAACCCGATGATGCAAACCTTATTTGGTGGTTTAGCGATCATTTTTGAAGCGGGTAAATTTTACGCTTGGTATGAATACGGTGAGCGCCGAGCCCATCGCAACTACACAGGAGCAGCAACCGCTCTCGTGTTTTATTTAGTTTTAGCTGCGATTTCCATTGGCGGTAGTATTGGTGGGATTAATAGTGCAACCAATAGTGCACAAAGTCATATTTCGGTAGAGCAGGCGAAAGTGGAAGCGTTTAATCGTCAGATTGCGGCAATCGATAAGCAGATTGAGCTCAACAATATGGCAGCGCAGAAATACATCGAGATGGAGCGTATCGCGACTGGTGTAACTCGCATTCAGGATCAAAACAAAACCTTACGTGAAGAGCAGCAACGCTTGGCTATGGAGCGTGATAGTTTACCGCCGGTTACGCAAGGCTCAGTGATTGGTTTGATTGATAGCCTAGCCAACGCATTTGGTACCACCTCTCAGCAAGCTCAGCTTGGCTTGGTTGTATTTCTTTCGATTCTTTTGGACTTCTTTGCTGCATTTTTTGTTGGCTTGATTGGTGAAGAGCAACGGTTCCGATATTTCTATCGCAGAAATGAGGGCATGATATTGAAAACAGTTCGCGATATAGACCCAGCGCCTGCGGGTTATCTTCCTCATATAAAAGAGGAAGAAGAGCAAGAAATACCAGCTGCGCCGGAGCCAGAAGAACCAAAGGAACCGAAAACCTTGTTAGAGCAAGTTAGCGATGCACTTAAAACGCATCAAATTACGTGCACCAAAAAAGCCGTTGCTAAACAGTTTAGGCTGTCTGCGGAAGAGGTAGACAAGGTATTTGAAGAATTGACAGAGCTCGGTTTAGTGGGGAAAAAAGCCAACCACCATTATCATTGGATAGGTGAAGCAGAGACCGCATAATTGGTTATCTATTAGAGTTCGGAAAGAGCGTCAATCGGCGCTCTTTTTTTGGGAGGGGGGAGTTTCGCTATTAAAGTTAACTACAAGAAAGCGTATCAATCTTTATTGAGCTTTTTGGTTACGTCTTTCATCGTTTTCTTCTCTTTTTCCGGTGTCATTGCATCAACAGCTTTACCCGCCATCCCTTCATCTGGCAATTTGTCTTTTCCTGCATCAACTGCGGTATCTTTCAGTGCCTCTTTAGGCGTACAGCGACCCCCAACACCAACCACGGCTTTTGTCGCAGCGGCTTTAGCTGCCTTTTCTGCATCGCAGTCAGGATCCATAACGCTAGCTAAGCTCGTGGCTGAACCAAAAAACAAGATTAACAAAATGAGGTTGCGTTTTTTCATAGTCGTCACCAATGTTGTGAAACATAGGTAAAGTGTAACGGAGAGAAAAGGCTTTGACTGAGAATTTGTTGGTTTGAGCTTGGGAAGCAAAGTAAGGTGAAAAGAAAAAGTGCCACCGAAGTGACACTTTTTCTTAAGCGTAGAAGGGATTAGTTGTCGTAAACGTCTAACTCCACTTCACGGGCAATATTTTGGTCGTTAATGATCACACCTTCGACTTCGACACGAGCACCATTTAGGTTAAGTTCTTCAATGCCTTGGAAGCGTGTTTGCGCATCAATCACAACGGTGGTGTTACTTAGTACTTGATCAGCATCATTCTCACAATGCTCGATTTTAAATGCTCTTGAATCAGCATCGTAGTTTGATACATAGCCTTCACATTCAAACTCTTTACCTCGCCATTGGTTGTCATTGTCAAACTCCGACCGCTCAAATTCGATGACGGTAGCGGTGCGTTTGCCATTTTTCATCACAGAGGTCACTTCTACTTCTTGACCTTGTTCTAGATTAGCTTTGCTACCATCCTCAAAGCGTGTTGCGTTATCAATGAAGAAGGCTCCTCGGTAGTTTAGAGAGAACTCACTATAATCCTTGGCAACCCAAGTCACGATACCTTCCACATCGCTGTCATTTTTTAGATCGTCGTAGTCTTCAACTTCTACCTCATTTGCCATGAAGATGCCGTTTTGCATTTCACCTTCTACTTCTACCCATTGGCCGATGCTAAGTTGGCTAATGTTGTCGTAAGATACGGTTATATTTGTACCAAGCTCAAACGTGCCAGCATTTTCATCGGTACTAGTAATGTGACCTTCCAGTTCGTAGTAGCTTCCAAGGGCTGGGTAATCGTTATCTACGTCGATTTCGACCACAGACAACACTCGATAGCCCGCATCCGCAGTCGGTAAGGATGACACCATCACCCAGTCGTTGATCTCTATATCATCACTTAAACCGTCAAACTGCAGCTCTATGCCGTTTACCGTGAATTTTTTCTTCACATGATCAATCGCTGTCACACGTCCAGTAATGGTTGGTTCAAGTGTGACTCGGACGCCATTGCCCGAAGCTTGCCGAATATCTGAACCCACGCGAACCACCATTTTGGGTTTTACATCGGCCAATTGCACTTGTGTGTCGTCATAAACCACCTCAGACACACGATACGTATGTCCATTGACGGTTAACGTGCTTTCTTCAGCGTTGACCGCTTCAACAGAGCCAATCGCTACACTTTGTTTCACTGCTGGTTGAGTTTGTGTGCTATCGCTATTGGTGCCACCACCTGAACCACCACAACCAGACAATGCCAAACCTACTACAGAAATAAGAGCGAGTTTTTTCATTGTATTAGCCTCAATTTACGAGCGAGTTTAGGAAATTGCCTGTATCTTATTGGGCATATCGTGAAGAGATCGTGAAGAAATTTGATTTTATGAAAATTTTAATTGTAGATGACAACCATAACGTCTCGGAGACGATTGCAGACTATCTTGAGCTCGAAGGCATGATTATCGATTGTGCGTTTCATGGAGAGGCTGCGATTAAGTTAATCGAGGAAAATCATTACGATGTAATCATCATGGATATCATGATGCCGAAGCTCGATGGCATCAGTACGGTACAGAAGCTTCGACAAGATAAGTTATGTGGAACGCCAATTCTCTTCCTAACGGCAAAAGATACGCTAGATGACAAAATCGCGGCTTTTAAAGCGGGGGGAGATGATTATTTAATGAAGCCATTTGCGATGGAAGAGCTCAGTTTGCGTGTTCATGCTTTGGCTAATCGTGGTCCAAGACAAGATATCGGAACGCTCAAATTTGCAGATATTTGTTTAGATGCACGTACAGGAAAAGTAACGAGAAAAGACAAAGAAATTAAGCTGAGTCGAATTCAAGCTAAAATTTTAAAATTGCTCCTCCAACGTGCGCCAGCAGCGGTCTCGCGCGCAGAAGTGATCGATAGTGTGTGGGGAGACGAACCACCTGGAAGTGATGCACTTCGTAGCCATATTTACGGTTTAAGAACCGCGTTAGACAAAGGTTTTGAAGAATCACGATTAGAGACTATTCATGGACAAGGTTACCGACTTAAAGCATAACGAATATCCAAGCATTTATCGCAAGATCCGTTGGGGTTTTGGGGTCATGACGTTTGTGATGTTTACTCTTTTTTGGTCGCTGATTTATGTGGCAGAAAACAAACTGGAAGTGCTGAGTTTACATCACTGGCTAGATACTGAAGCTGCGCTTTATAGTGAGAATTTCGAGAAACAGGGCTGGGATGCGCCATTGCCAAACGTATTGGAATTCAACTCATATTGGAGTGAAGCACCGACACCGGATTGGTTGCTCTCTTTTACTTCACCTGGTTTTTACGAATACCTGCTTGGTGAAGAAGACAAACACTTTGTTGTATTGAACCATCCCTCAGGGAAGGGGCTTATGTACATTGTATTTCAAGATGACTCAGATGATTACTTGGACGAATACGAAAGCTCGTTGCATCAGTTTACGCTGCTGCTCGGTGGTTTGTTTTCATTTGTCATGGTTGGGTATGGCATTTACATGGTTCGAATATTGTCTCGGCCATTAGCGCAAATTGAAGACAAAATTAGCCAAATGTCACCGGATCAACCCGCTTTCCAAGTTGAAACTAAGTTCAGCGAAACACGCCAGATAGAGCAGACTTTGCTGGATAATAAGAACGATATCGCGGGCTATTTCAAACGAGAACAAGAATTTAGTCGTTTTGCATCACATGAGTTGAGAACGCCAATTATGGTGATAAAAGGCTCAACAGACATTCTGACGCGTATTCCTGATCAACCTCGAATTGCGCAAAAAGCCATCACGAGGATGCAGTCAGCTTGTGACGAGATGCGTGTACTGACAGAAGCGTTTCTCTTACTTGGTAAAGAGAAAATAGAGCCTCAGCATTACGGAGAGCATCAGCTTCTCACTTGTTTACAAAAACAGTTGGAAGAGCTAGCGCCTTTATTTGCCAAGCAAGATTCGAATTACGCTTTGCACGAACAACATAGTGGTGTAGTGAAGGCACCAGAGAGTTTTGTGGCCATTGTTATCAACAATCTGATTAAAAACGCCTTTAGCTATAGTGTGGGAGATATTGAAATTGAGTTGAAAGGTCATGCGCTTAAGATCCTAAATCGTCACGATGGCAACGAGACGTACAACGCTGGTTATGGTTGTGGGCTTGTTATCGTACAACGAATATGTGAACGGATGGGATGGGCGTTAGTACTGGACGATGATGGTGTTCGATTTAGTGCAAAAGTGGAGTTCTGCTCTTAGCTTTGCGCGTATTGATTCAAGTGAGAATTAACGCTCTGGATTTTTCTTGTCATACGCATCTAACCCGCAGTCAAACAAGAAAAAACTGGAATTTGAATTAGACTGAAGTTAGTGAAGCGGAAACTCGAGGAACCGTTATGCTCTCTTATCAGGTCAGCCGAAGTATTGAAATTAATAAGAATCAAAGTGAAATTATTGGCTATCTCAAGAACTTCAATAACTGGCCCAGCTGGTCACCATGGATCATTCTTGAACCAAGCTGCGAGCTGACATTCAGTGATAATCAGGGCCACGTTGGAGCTGGTTATCAATGGAATGGTCAGCGTATTGGGACTGGCGCGATTGTACTGGAAAGTACTCAAGAGCATCGATTAGATATGGAGCTGCATTTCTTTCGCCCAATCAAGAGCCATGGAAAGGTGACTCTAATCGTGACGCCGTCACAAAATGGCTGTTTAGTCGAATGGCAAATGCAATCTCGCGTCCCTTGGTACCTGTTCTTTCTGAAAAGTATGTTTAAGTCGATGATAGAGATGGATTATCAACGTGGGTTACGCATGCTTAAAAGTAAGCTTGAAACCGGAAGAGTGCATTCAGACTTAGTCGAAATTGGTAACCGAACGTTGCCTCAAATTCATTATATTGGGGTCAAGGGTGTGGCTAGCTTGCAGGAATTAGGTTCGGTAATTGAGAAGCATGTTCAGCAACTAGAACAGTTAATTAGTGACGAAACCCTATCCGTGAATGGTGAATTGTTTTGTTATTACGAGTCGATGGATATGCAGAAAGGAACATTCGAGTTTATCACTTGCTTTCCTCTTCATAACTCAGTACCAGCGCCTCAAGGGGCGGTTACCGGTACCATTCCTGAGAGTGAAACATTTGTCGTTGAACACCGAGGTGAATATCAGTTTTTGGGAAATGCATGGGCGTTAGCGATGAACTTGGTTCGTCAGAGTGGTATGAAAGTCAAAACCAGTCCTTTAGGAATCGAACGCTATCTGAATAGCCCGAAGGAAACCACGGAAGAAGAGCTAAGAACGGAAATTATTTTGTTTAAGAAATGACAGGCGCAGGCGAGTAGGGTGTTTAGGTATCATACTAGTTATGCGAAATGTTACTAAAGAATAATAGCGTATCTGTTCCTACCCATAAAAATGCCTCAGCAATCGCTGAGGCATGGTTTTACAGGCCAACTTCTCTTGTTAGAGAATTATTGTGCACGGTATTTACCGCTGTTTAGTTCAATTTTAGACGCTTTTACCCGGCTGTCTGCGTTTAGGTAGTCGCTAATACTTAGCAGATCTTGATCTTGAGATGCTTTTAACACCGCTGATTCCCCCTCTGCGAAGATAACTTCTAATTTTAACTCTTTGGCGACTGCTTTCGCTTCGTTAGGATTGTTTACGGTGATGTAAACCAGTCCAGTGGCTTTGGATACGTTACTAAACGCATTCTTAAACACCTCATCACCCGCTTGAAGTTTTACGTCTTCAGATAGGGTTCTAACAGTGCCAGTTTGCACTTTTCGATAGTCTTGGCCATTAATCTCAACCGCTTCTGATGGCACAAACAGTTCTGGTGCAGGTTGTTGAGAGAGCTGTTGCTCTGCGTATACACTCGACGTCATGATAACGAGAGCCAGCATAGAAAATGATTTGTATTTCATGTTATTGACTCCTTAGTGTCCAAATATGCGCATCGACCAGTTCTTAATAACACCGGGTTGAGCGTTGTTTGCCATCGGAACGTCATGGATGGTGGAAGAGTTGAAATATGCAATGTAAGAATAGACTTCATCGCCGTTCGTATCTATTGCTCGCAACGTCCATTCGCCTTTTGCATCTTCGCCATAAAATTGGTTAGACAACATTAATTGATCTTTGTAGCCTGTAATCGTTGGATCAAGAGATTGACCAACAAGACCATTGCGCGGTGTTTGCAAAACGGAACGAGTCCCTGATGGCGAAATGAGCTCAATAGCTAAGTCGGGCAGACGAGCGTGGTCCAATGTCAATGTCACTTGAACGGATTCTACTGTCAGCTCATCGGCAATGGCGATACTTGAAGAACCACCAACTAGACTTGCATCGGGTACACTTACTTCTGTAGCGTTATTAACCCATGGCGTAATGACTTGAGCTGGTAAAACACGATTCGTCATGCGAGCACGTTGCATCGCTTCATCTAAATCTACAGCGCCGAAGCCATAAAAAGTATGGAAATCTACGCCTGCTGCGTTTTTCTGCCAAGGGGCAATTGCCTCGTAGCTAACCTGTTCACCTTTATGGTTAGTAAATTCAAGCTGTACGCCTGGATGCGCTTTATCCGTTACTTTTGCTGTCTCCGCTAGTAAAGCACGTACATCACGAGCAGAAAGTGCGTGGTTGGTTGACATGATTGCCGCGATGGCACCCGATGTGTTTGGCGCAGCCGATGAGGTTCCGTTCATCGTACTGGTATAGTTACAGTTCGGATCGAGCTCCGTTCCGCCGTGTAACCCATTAATGCCAAGGCCTTCACTGGTATTTTGCCCTTCTTCACAACCCATTAAATCAGTGGTGACCATAGCAGGGAAATCTTGCCCATATTCACCTGCTGGTGCTGCAACCCACACGTTCGAACCCACCGATGAGTAACTCGCTCGCGTACCATCCGCTCGTAGTGCACTAGTGACTAAATTGAAGTAATTGGCGTTATCATAAGACTGAGCAGAGTTGTGCATCGGTAAGCCTTGATTGTCTCCACCAGCAAAGAAGTTACTTGGCAATACGAAGAATCGCCCTGCATTGAAATAGCGGTAACCATTACCTGCTGACTTTACAAATACAGCACCTCGACCCCAGGCGTTACTCTCGCTGACGTTTTTCATCACGTCCATTTCAAGTTTTAGTTGAGGGTCGCTTTCATCAAAAGTAATCGGGTTTATAGGGCTGAAACCGTAACTTTGGTTAAATACGCGAACATCACGTGTTGCTGGGTCCATGCCATGGGAGATTAACCAACCTTCTAATGTCTGGTTGGCTAACCAGTTAAAACCAATGAGGGAAGAGTGAGAAGCGACACCGCGTCCGCCTTCACCGTTGTTGCCGACGGCGCTAATCAAACCGGCTACAGCAGTGCCATGACCATTAGTATCAACCGGATAACTTAGTGGGAATGAAGAGTCTTCGACGAAGTTTCTGCTACCTATAACTATATTACCTGCAAGGTCGGGGTGATCGATCTGCACTCCAGAATCAATGACGGCAACTTTCACACCAACACCTGCAATCCCCATTGCCTGAGTGAGCTTAGTGTTTAAGTCGTTCCCAGCAACAGCAGGATTAGCCGCAAACGCAGTTTGCCCCGTGTTGTCTAAGTGCCATTGTTCAGAATAGAGTGGATCAAACGCCGAGACGGCAGGTGCAATGCCTACTGCCAACATAGCGGCAAATAGGCGATTAATGCGTATTTCCATTTTTGACCTCATGTCTTTGTTTGGAATTTTTTAGTTCCTGTTTCATATTCCGCTAACAGGAACAAACAAAGCTAACGACAAAGAATAAGGACGAAAACCATTTACAACTTGTTTACATTAAAAGTTCGATGGACAACATAAGTCTTTGTTAATTTACTGAAACTATGAGGTTTTTATATGTCGTATCGAACATGCATGAAAAGTGAAAAGCAGAAAATACGAGTGTACCGTCTGCTTCAAGAGAGGAGTTATTTAGTTGAAGCGGGTTGAATAGTTGCCATTGGTTTCTTAGGTTTGGCTTTTTCCTTAGGCAGCACGTTATCAATCCACTTTTTAATGTACAACTTATCGAATTCTTTATCACACCACTTTTTGTTTAATCCACGTCGATTGAACTCAGCACCAATCGCCACTTTGGTTTGGTTAGTTGCACGGTTGTAGTAGAGAGTTTCACATAGTTGAGTGTTACTCATTTGCTGGGCATATACGTTGACACTGCTGCTGCGCATTCCCAGTTGAGATGCTTGCTGATTACTGCACGCCATAAGAAATAGAGGCGCAAAAGTAATAATGATTAGATTTTTTTTCATGTGTGCTTTTTTATGATGTAGGGTGAATGATGAACTGGTTTCTGCCAGCTTGCTTCGCATCATACAAAGCTTGGTCTGCCAAGAAAAACCACTGATCCCATTCTTGTTTAATTGTTTGTGCCGACAGTTTGTCCACTGCTCCAAGGGAAATTGTCGCGCTTAATGGTTTAGAGTCAACCACCAATGGTGTGTTTTCAACAGTATATCTCAATCGCTCCAAAAACTTAGCGCAATCTTCAACTCGCTGTACTTCGAATAATAGGACAAACTCTTCTCCACCCCAACGAATGAGTAGGTCACCAGAGCGAGTGGATTCATTAAATAGCGTGGCAATATGAGTCAGCATTTTATCGCCAATATCGTGTCCATATTGATCATTAAAGGTTTTAAAATGATCGACATCTAAAACGGCTAAGGCAAATGTTCTATCTGGGCTTCTACGAGCCATTTTGTCCAACCAAATGTGAAGATAGCGACGGTTATGCAGTTGAGTTAATGGATCGGTAGTATTTTCTTGAGTGAGTGCTTTATTAATACGTCTAACGCGCAGTACGTAACGAAAACCAACGACTCCAATTGCCGCAATAGCGATAAAGTAGAACATTTCTCGATAGCGCTGTGAACGCAGTTCAGAGGCTTGTAGCGCATTTTTTGTTTCTAGCAATTTGAGTTCTTTCTGGGCTAACTTAGCTTCGAGGTCAAACTTAATGTTAATCATCTCTTCACCATGAATATGATGAGAAAACTCAGCCTCTAGCTCTCTTAATTGGGTTAAATAATGAAAAGCCGCTTCATAGTCATTAAGAATTTGATGAGCGTTTACCAGTACCGAAAGCATATCAATACGCTGACGCAGCTCTAATTCACTGGTTGATTTAGTTTGTTCTAGAATGTTAAGTGCTGTTGTAATAGCTTTATCGTATTGTTTGTTTGCGAGGTAAGCCTCTGCAAATGCCTCGTAACAAGACGTTTTTAGCATTTCTAGATTTTTTGGAATGGGCAGGTCTACGCAACGTTGTGCGACCATTAATGCATCATCAATTTTTCCTACCGAGCTCAACATTTGTGAAAAGCTGGATAAAGAGTGGTGCTTGACTGTGTCCGACCCCGTTTGCATTGAAAGTCGAATGGCTTCATTGAAATAATATTCCGCTTTTTTGTTATCTCCGAGGCTCGAGTGAACGATGCTAAGGTTTGCGTAGATAACACTCATAAAAAAGCTATTATCGTATTGATATTCGCTCTCTAGGTAAGTGTCGAGGGCTTGCGTTAGGTAACTGTTGGCCCGAGCCCAATCTGATGCGTCGATGTAGACCGTCCCAATGTTGTTCAGTGTCATCGCGACTTGTATTTCAAACACTGTTTTTTCTAATAACTCATAGGCATTGCGATAATATTTTAGGCCACTGCGTAGTTGATTTCGAGATACTTCTAGATTGCCTAACCAGCGGTAAGCACGGCCTTCTAATGCTAGATAACCAAGATCACGGGCTGTAGAAACAACGTCATGGAGTAACAATTCTGCGTTCCAGTTATCGTCTTGCTCAATCATTGTTACAGCCTTATTGAGCTGTGCTTCAGCGACGACCCATTCCAAATGGTGCTTTTTACCGAATTCGATTAAATCGGGCATATCTTTCGGTAATGGAACTCCTTCGTAACGCTTAAGGTACTTTCGTGCAAAGTAATACAGAGCAAGAGACTCCGCTGATGCATTCTGTGGCGCATTTAACTCATCTTTTTGAATTGATCGCGGCTTACCCATCGAGCGAAAGTAGAGTTTTAACATGGGCTTGCTTTCTGCTGAAATGTGTTCTTCCAGATAAGCTTGCTTTTCGGTACTCGCCAGTACGTTGGTGGGATGCAAGAAAAGTCCAAGTGCAGTACAAAGTGCGCAAGCCAGTTTTTTAATTGAGAAGTGCATGAGCGTATTAATAAAATGTGATCTCTTAACCGAATACCAGTTAAGTCTACCATTTCTTGTAGGTTAAGTGCGGATGGATTCCCAGTGGCAAAGTGTTTTGGGAGTGAGATACGAGAAGGATCTCTATAATATTATGATTTATAAAACAAAATCTATTGAAAACTTATGCAATGATTAGGCGATGGTATAGATAAGGTAACGATGACAGGTAGGCGAGCATATTCGGTGGACTCAATCTAATGATTTAAACCGCGGATTCATCGCTCAAAATCAGGGCGAAGTGTAAAAAATTACGTTTCTGTCATAAATATTTAATGTTTGTATGGGTTGTTAAAAAACTGGATATTAGACATAGTGTTATTAAGCCAATAAAAAATGGCTTTTATAATAAATAGGAGATTAACTATGCATAATGAAATGATTCAACCTTCGCACTTCGGCATTATCGGCCGTACCTGCATCGCTTCAGTACTTATGATTGCGGGTGTTTTCGCTCTTATTTAAGAGTCAAGGGTAACGATGATTACCTTTTAAAGAGTAAGAAAATTCAGGGAATCACCTTAACCTTGTGTAAGGTATTCCCCTGAAAATCCAAGCTAGTCTTTAGTTATTAGCTGAAGAAGCTAAAAATCAATGCACTTACCGCCACAATGCCTGCTGCTAGAACAAAGTAAGTAGAGACATTTCCTCGATATTGTTTCATCGCCTCGATTTTATACACCGCTAACATTGGCATAATAAATAAGATCATTGCAATAACAGGCCCTGACAATGCTTCCATCATACCAAGAATACTTGGGTTCATGATCGCGGCCGCCCAGATTGAGAAGAACAGTGCTGCCACGCTGATACGATCAACACGCTTCTCAGATAGGTTAAAATGCTTGTTAATTAAACCATTTAAGCTTTCACGCGCACCTAAAAAATGCCCAAGGAAAGATGAAGTGATAGCAACAAACGCTACTAAAGGACCAAGTGTTGCAATAAATGGATTATCGGTTGCGTTCGCTAAGTAAGACAATACGGATACGTTTTGTTCTTTTGCTTGAGCCAATTGTTCAGGTGACAGTGTTAGTACACAGGAAAATACAAAAATAAGAACAAAGGCAATCAGCATAATGCTAGTGCGACGAAGAATAACTTCGGATTTGGCATCTGCCTGCTTACCGTAATGGCGACGTTGTACATTTGCAAAGCTTGAAATTGCAGCTGCGTGACTAAACGAGAAAATCACTACAGGAACTGCTAACCACATAGTGCTAGCAAAAGCTGACGCTTCTGGCACATCCATGACAGGCATGGTCCAGTTCGGTATTAAGTAAAATGATAGAAAGGCAAGAATGGCAACAAGTGGGAACACCATGATGGCAAAGGCCCGTAGCATTACTTTTTCACCCGCCATCATAATAGCAATTAGTGCAAACACTAGTACGCCAGAAAGCAAAGGTCTAGGTAAAGAAGCCATATCAGCCTGATTTACCATGAAGCTATCTACTGTGTTTGTTATTCCAACCCCATATATCAACAGGATCGGGAAGATCGAAAGAAAATACAGCAGTGAAATAGAACGACCTGCTTTTGCGCCGAAGTGCTCTTCCACTACATCAGTGAAGTCTGCGTTTTTGATCTTAGAAGATAGTACAAAACGAGCTAAGCCACGGTGCGCAAGATAGGTCATTGGAAAAGCAAGTACTGCCATCGCGACTAAAGGCCAAAAACCACCAATCCCAAGGTTAATTGGCAGAAACAGGATGCCTGCGCCAACGGCTGTTCCAAATAGGCTAAGAACCCAATGTGTATCATGTTTTGACCAAGCTGTGGTTGTGTTTATTTCACTAGGATTTAAGGCATTTCGAGATTCTTTCACTTTAAAACTCGCTTTTATAAAAATAATAATGCTGAAAATGGTAAAGGTTTTAGTGTTTATTATCACACGCGAAGCTTGGTGAATAATGCTGTGAATTTGGGGTGGTTGTAAATTATCCAACTATGAATTTTTCAATAAACCAGAATAAAGTTCTTAAATGTAATGCATTTAATGGTTATATGTATTGAAATTTTCATCTTGTGTGGTTTTTGATTTTGCGGTTAAAACTTAATCACGGATGTATGTTCTAAGTGAGTTAGGCCTAATTTTCAGGAAGAATATTACATTTCTTAAGCACTTAATTGAGATGTTTGTGTCCCGTCATTTAGATGAGATTTAGGTATACTGCTGCCATTCATGTTAAAGAAGGAGTCATTGAATGGACATCTTGTCTGCGCAAAAAGAGGACTTATTTGCCATATATAAGCTCGAAAATACTTTATTTGGAGAACACGCCTATCCTCAATTTTTCTTTCGGCAAGCTTTTGATTGTTGGGGAGAGAGTTTACTGGTAGCAAAAGAGGGAGAGCAGGTCGCAGGGTATATATTGCTAACGACTAGCACAAATGCACATCAATATTGGATCATGTCATTGGCCGTCGATATTCAACATAGAGGTAAAGGTATTGCGCGTTCCCTCCTAGAAAACGTTATTGCGTCGTTGACGTTAGGCTCAAGCGTGAAATTGACTGTCGATCCTAAGAACCAACCTGCATTGTCTTTATACCTCTCCCTTGGCTTTAAAACGTTAGAAGAAGAAGCGCATTATTTTGGTGACGAAGAATCCAGGTTAGTTATGGAATTAGTAAAGTAATACTGCACGATAATGACCGAAATTTGCACACAATCAGTGCGTAGCATTACGTTGCTATAATTGGTTTTAAGCTAACCCTTTGTATGGTAAGGGTTTTTAATCTTGGCACCTCACTTGCTTTACATAAACGTTCATCGATAACTCGATGCGCCGCTCTTAATAGCAGGCGAGAGCGGTATAGGGTATTACTTTTTGAAAATGTACTAACAGCGTTAAAGGCATTGCTGCCTCTCTCGATTCGGGAGAGGCTTTTTTTTGCTAGTAAGTTGGGCTGAATCGCACTGGAGGTGTTATGTCGCAAGGATGCAAAAAAACCACTTGTCCCTATTGTGGTGTTGGATGTGGTGTCGAGGTCAATACGAAAGGAATCGTTGGGGATGTGTGTCATCCTGCAAATGCGGGATCACTGTGCGTGAAGGGTGTCGCGCTGGCAGAGAGCTTGAATATGCCTTCGCGCTTGTTGTATCCAAAGCTTGTCACCAAGCAACGACCTCAAGGGCAAGAGGTGCAATGGCAACAAGCCACGGATCTGATTGCTGAAAAGATTCATCAAGCGAAAGCGGAGTTTGGACCGGATTCCATCGCGATGTACGTGTCAGGGCAGTTGTTAACGGAAGACTATTACGTCGCCAACAAACTCATGAAAGGCTATGTTGGCAGCGCAAACATCGATACGAACTCGCGTTTGTGTATGTCTTCGGCGGTTGCGGCTCATGTACGAGCATTTGGTGAAGATGTCGTTCCCGTCAATTACGACGATATTGATAAGACTGAGCTATTGATCATTTGCGGTGCTAATACCGCTTGGACGCACCCTGTTTTATTCCGACGTATTCAACAAGCGAGAGAAAACAATCCTAACCTCAAGCTGGTGGTCATTGACCCGCGTGAAACGGTCACCGCACAGCAAGCGGATTTGCATCTACCGATTAAAAACGATGGTGATGTGTCACTCTTCAATGGGCTGCTCAAGTTTCTTATTGAACAACAATTGATTGATTCTGAATACATAAATTCTTATACCGACGGATTTAATGCACTTAGAGAAGAAGTTTCTGATTTGCGTTACGATGTCACTAATTTGACGTCTTCCATTGGCATTTCAGAAGAAAAACTCACGACATTCTTCCAATGGTTTGCGCAAAGCCCAACCGCAATTACGTTGTTTTGCCAAGGGGTAAACCAAGCCGAAAATGGCGTCGACAAAGGCAATGCAATCATTAATGCACACTTGGCGACGGGTAAAATTGCCAAGTCAGGTTGTGGGCCGTTTTCTATTACAGGTCAGCCCAATGCGATGGGTGGGCGAGAAGTCGGTGGATTGGCAAACCAGTTAGCGGTTCATCGTGCTTTTGACGCAAAGTCTATAAAGCAAGTGCAGGCGTTTTGGGATTCACCAGAAATTGCCACTCAGCCCGGTTTAAAAGCTGTTGAACTGTTTGAGGCGGTAGAACGTGGTGAGATTAAAGTTCTCTGGATCATGGCAACCAATCCTGTTGTCTCTTTGCCAGATAACCAATTGGTAAAACGTGCACTAGAGATTTGTCCGTTTGTGATTGTTTCCGATATCACAGCGGATTCGGATGTAGCGCATTACGCGGACCTATTGCTACCCGCCGCTGGCTGGGGGGAGAAGCAAGGCATGGTGACCAATTCTGAGCGTCGACTTTCAAGGCAGCGCCAGTTTCAAACGCCTCCCGGTGAAGCAAAATCAGATTGGTGGGCGATAAGCCAAGTTGGGCAAGCTCTGTGTGCATTGGAAAAGACACAAAATGGCTTTGCGTTTACTTCTGAGCGGGCGGTATTCAGGGAATATGCCGCGATGACAGGCATGAATGCAGATTCGCCATTGAAGCTAGATCTTTCTCAATACGCCAACTTAACCGAGCAAGAATACGAAGAGTGGGTGCCGACACAATGGGGAGGAGAGCGCCCTTTTGCTGATGGCGTCTATTCACACCCAGATGGAAAAGCGCGTTTTGTCGTGACCAGTGAATCTCCAACGCGCTTAGAAAGAACAAAAGGCTGGTGGCTCAATACGGGCAGGCAACGTGACCAATGGCATACCATGACGCGCACAGGGCATATCGCCCACCTTGCCGCCTCAGAGTTAGAACCAACCGTGTACATGAACACGCTCTCTGCCACTCAAAATCGCTTAAAAGCAGGACAGCTCACCAAGCTGTTTCAGCCTGCTTCAAACACCGGTATTTATGCCAAAGTTGCCATTGATGAAGGTTTGGGTTTTCAGGAGCTGTTTATGTCAATGCACTGGGCGGGTCGATATGGCGGTGAAAGCAGTGTTAATGCGATAGTAAACAGCGCAAAAGACCCTATTTCAGGGCAGCCTGCATTTAAGTCGTCTTATGTTGAAGTGCAAGACGCCGCGGTCAAAACCTACGGTATGTTCATCGGTACACAGTTTGATTCCGGTAAATTTCTCTACAGCGCATTTCAAGCAGAAAGCAATTTGGGCATTTGGCGCTTTGCACATGATAAGCGACCAAAGAAGCAGAGTTTTTGTCGAACGGAAAAGAGCCGCAGAATTACGATAGATATTGTCCAAGGTTGGCTAGCGGTGGACTATGACCTTGTTGGAGACGTGCGTATCATTCGCTCTGTTTTGGTGGTGTCTAGTGAACCGATTCAAACCGACTACACCAACTTTACCGGCTTGATTGGCAAGCCGATGGAGCTATCGCAACTGCTTACCATCACTCAATCGCAAAGCAGTGCCAAACTGGTTTGTAGTTGTTTCCGCGTTACCGATAAACAAATACATGACGCGATGGAGAAACAAGACTGCACGTCAGTGACCCAACTTCAAAACAAACTCAAATGCGGTACTAACTGTGGCTCGTGCGTCTCTCAAATCAAACAAATGGTCGACAGCCATCAGCATCAAAAGGGCAAACAGCAAGCGAACCAGCAAAGTTTGGCTATTCAAATAAAGTAAGTCATAAAGAGGATAAGCACATGGAAGCGCCTTATCAAAAGTCTTGGTTTAAGAAAGGACAAGCGAGTCAGAAACAAGAACGCTCGTCTCGCTTTTCTAAGCATGATCAAGCAAGCAAACTGAACCAACTTTTAGAAGACCATTCACTAGACCTGGACGCGAACCACAAAGGTTTTGTCTCGATTGTCGGAGCAGGGCCGCACGATCCTGACTTGTTAACGGTAAAGGCTGTGAAAGCGATTATGTCGGCAGAGGTACTGTTGTACGACCGTTTGGTTAACAAAGATATTTTGGAGTTGGCTTCGCCACAAGCCGATTGGATTTACGTGGGCAAAAGATGCGGACAACCTAGTATTGGTCAGGAAGAAATTTGTGACTTGATGGTATCGCTCGCTCAACAAGGAAAGCGAGTTGTACGCTTAAAAGGGGGAGATCCTTTTGTATTTGGCCGTGGAGGTGAAGAGGCGTTAGCACTCGTCAAACACTCAATCGCGTACGAAGTCATTCCCGGCATTACCGCTGCGATTGGATGTTCAGCAAACAGCTTGATTCCGCTGACTCATCGTGGCGTTGCTCGTAGCGTTACCTTTGTGACGGGGCAAGTGGTAACAGGCGCATTTGAAGCGTGGAGCCAACTGATGCAAAGCGGACAAACGTTAGTCTTCTATATGGGGTTAGAAAAATCATCGCAAATACAAACGGGTTTAATAGGCTCTGGTTTGAGAGAAGATTTCCCTGTCGCGATCATCACTCATGGTTGCAGCCCTCAACAACAAGTGCACGTTACACAACTCAATCAGCTCAATGATTTATCGATTACACTTAAAGGCGTGAGCCCAGCATTGATTGTGATGGGAGAAGTTGTCAAACTGCGCGAACAACTAATAGAAACCGTACAGTCAGTGACGGAATACGAGGGAATATGAGCAGCATTTTGGAGTGTATTAGAACAGTCGGTCGTGGCGAACGTGGTAGAAAACCACTGAACTTTGACCAAGCGTTTCGAGTTATGGATGAATACCTAAACGGTGAGTGCGATGATGATCAGATGGCGATGTTATTGATGCTGATCCGCGTACAGAACGAGACTCAACAAGAAATCGCTGGCTTTGTGAAAGCATTCCAATCCCGCATGCCTGCTATTGGTGCAGATATTGATTGGCCATGCTATGCGGGCAAACGTGAAGCGGCAGGTCAGCCTTGGCATCTGTTGGCAGCGAAAATCCTTGCCGATAATGGCCACAAAGTGCTGATGCACGGATATCACGACCGTCAATCTGGTCGTTTACACGCTGAAGACTACCTCGACAAATTTGCTATCGAGAAAGCGGAATCAGCAGAAGAAGCAAAGCGTGTCTTAGAAACACAAAACATCGTGTATCTACCGCTCAGCGCATTTGCTCCACAAGCAGAAACCATGATCGGTTGGAAGAATCGTTATGGGCTTAGAACGCCGATTAATACCGTGGTTCGAGCATTGAATCCGGGGCAAGCAACGGTTGGTATTCGTGGTAGCTTCCATCCTGGTTTCCAACAACTTCATGCAGAAGTCGAATACGAGATCGGTCAAACCGCTCACGCTGTTGTGTCATTCAAAGGACAATCGGGTGAGTCAGAATACAACCCGAAAGTAAGCCAAACAGTATGGTTAAGCCAAACAAGCGGCGTGACATCGCACTACTGGACGGAGCAAATGCTGTCTGAGGTGCCAATGCCTGCGAACTGCCCGTTTGGGACGTCAGAAGATGACATGAACCAAATGGCGAATACGGTTCTCGCTACGATGACAGTGATCTTGTTTGCACAAATGCACGACAGGGAAAAAGCATTCGAACGCGCCTTCTCCTACTGGCAAGCCTATTGTGGCCAGCAATAACGCACTATTGTCAATTAATGTAAAACCAACGACGCAAAGTTGTTGAATCTGAATCCATTATCTATTGTTTGAAGAAGGTAAAAGATCCTAGCTCGCCAATGATGTGTTTCACCACCTTGCTCCGTATCAGAGTGGTGAAACCGCAGTTTTAGCCTCAATCGCGTTCGTTTCTCGCTGCGCTTTTGAGAATGAGAAAATCCCATATGGTAAGACACAGAGGACATGGATAATGGTTCTAAAGCATACCACTCCTAGTGAAAAGGCTTCTCACCCGATCCCGCAAGAAGCCTTCGATTGGTACGACGAATACGCCCACGGAAAAATCTCGCGCCGTGAGTTTCTTAATAGGCTGGGTGGTCTTGCTGTGCTTGGCTTTAGCATGACAGCACTGGTCGACGCGCTAACCCCTAATTACGCACTCGCAGAACAAGTTTCATTTAACGATCCTGACATCAAGGCAACGTACGAAACCTTTCCATCTCCAAATGGACATGGAGAAGGTCGCGGCTATTTGGTGATGCCACAGAAGAAGACTTTAAAATCGCCGACTGTGTTGGTGATTCATGAAAACCGAGGTCTGAACCCTTATATCAAAGATGTCGCAAGACGACTTGCAAAAGATGGCTTTATTGCTTTCGCTCCAGACGCACTTTATCCACTCGGCGGCTATCCGGGGAACGACGATGAAGGTCGCGCCATGCAGAAAGAGATGGACAGAGCCAAGATCGAACAAGACTTTATTGCAGCCGCTAACTTCCTCAAACAATACGAGGGTGGCAACGGTAAATTGGGCGCGGTTGGATTCTGCTTCGGTGGATACATTGTCAATATGCTTGCAGCGGTAATGCCTGAAGAGCTCGATGCAGGTGTGCCTTTTTATGGAACACCAGCTGCGCAAGAGATCCAAAAGCAAGTCAAAGGGCCGTTGATGATTCACTTTGCAGGGCTCGATAAGCGTGTTAACGACACATGGCCTGCTTATGAGCAGCAATTGATCGCAACCGACGCACAGTATCAAGCGTTAATGTATGAGAACGTCAACCACGGCTTCCATAACGACTCAACAGCACGCTACGCACCGGAAGAAGCAGCACTCGCTTGGGAGCGCACACTCGGCTTCTTCAAAGAACATCTCGCCTCTAGTTAAAACGCGTCTATTTTAGTTGGCACATTCCTTGTTATGTCTCTCTTAGTGAGTGAGATATAAACAAGGAATGTGCATGACTCAATCAACGTCAAAAACACCCATCATAGTATGTTGTGATAGCCTCCAAGAGCAGGCTCGATTGTCCGGCTTATTGAGCAAAGATTACGACAACATCATCGGTTGCCAATTGGCACAACTAGAAACGTTAATGCAACGAGAACCGTCAGCAAGCGTTGTGGTTGGATGGCAGCAACCAACCGCGGAACTGCGTTTGATCGTCGATTTCTGCCGCAGAAAATCGGCACCACTTCTTATCGTCTTAAAGCAGTTATCATCTAATGATATCAATCGGTTATCAGAAAAAATGGACTATGTGCTCATGCCGCACGATAGTGAGTTTGCGCTTCAGCCTTGGATTGAACATGCGACACTAGTGAGAGCGAAATTCGAAAGTATGCAATCGGAAATTGAATCGCTGACCCATAAGATTGAAGAGCGCAAGCTGGTGGAAAAAGCCAAAGGTCTGCTGATGAAGATGCACAGCGTTGATGAAGAACAGGCTTATAAAGCACTTAGAAATTCAGCCATGCAATCGAGCCAAACGCTCGCACAAGTTGCCAAGAATTTGATAACTACTTTGGAGGTGCTTGATTAGTTGCTCTACCACTTTGGGGTTAGAGTGCGTTTTCTAACGTGGTGCGTGTTGCACTATCAGCAAGCAATAACAGGGAATAACAAACGGCAAGATATACCAACTTATTGTATTTAATGTGAAAAATAAGTTGGCACAGTAATTGGATTAGTAGAATTGGGTTTATTGTTGAATCGCTTATCTCAATTATCAACGGCGGTAATTGTAGACTTAGCAACGGCGCTACTGCTCTTCGGAGTAGTGGCGCTTTTTTTATGGGAGCAAACCAATGAAATGGAGTTCGATGCTGAAAGTGTCAGCAATTTCGTTATCGGTATTCACCACGGTCAGCGTAAAGGCAGAGTTGGGTGAGCCAGAAATTGAAGACCTGAAGTTTGGTTTTATTAAGTTAACCGATATGGCACCGCTGGCGGTTGCTTATGAGAAAGGCTTTTTTGAAGACGAAGGCTTGTACGTCACTTTAGAAGCGCAAGCAAACTGGAAGGTGCTTTTAGACCGAGTCATCGACGGTGAGCTTGCTGGCGCGCACATGCTTGCTGGTCAGCCATTGGGCGCGACGATTGGTGTCGGCACAAAAGCAGAAGTGATTACCGCGTTCAGTATGGATTTGAACGGCAACGCAATCACGGTTTCCAATGATACTTGGGAGCAGATGAAGCAATACATTCCAAAACAACCAGATGGCAAACCTGTTCACCCAATCAAAGCGGATGCACTGAAGCCTGTGGTCGACAGCTATCTGGATAAAGGCAAACCGTTCAACATGGGCATGGTGTTCCCGGTATCGACGCACAACTATGAGTTGCGATATTGGTTAGCGGCAGGCGGGATTCATCCAGGCTTTTACGCACCAGAATCAGGCGATAACAGTGGCCAGTTGGATGCTGACGTTCTTTTGAGTGTTACACCGCCACCACAAATGCCAGCCACAATGGAAGCGGGCACAATCAAAGGCTACTGCGTTGGCGAACCATGGAACCAACAAGCTGTGTTCAAGGGCATTGGTACACCAGTCGTGACCGATTACGAGATCTGGAAGAACAACCCAGAGAAAGTATTTGGTGTTTCTAAAGCTTGGGCTGAGAAGTATCCAAACACGCACATTCGCGTAGTGAAAGCCTTGATTCGAGCGGCACATTGGTTAGATGAAAACGACAATGCCAACCGCCAAGAGGCAGTGAAGATGCTATCAAAAAGCGAATACGTCGGAGCCGATGCCGAAGTTATCGCCAACTCAATGACGGGCACATTTGAATATGAGAAAGGCGACAAACGAGACGTGCCAGACTTCAACGTTTTCTTCCGTCATAACGCCACGTATCCGTATTACAGCGATGCGATTTGGTATCTGACTCAAATGCGCCGTTGGGGACAAATCTCAAGCGAGAAATCCGATGATTGGTACATGGATGTGGCGAAAGAGGTTTACCGTCCAGATATCTACAAACAAGCAGCTCAAGCGCTAATTGAAGATGGTGTGTTGAGCAAAAAAGACTTCCCAGATTTTAGTGCTGAAGATGGTTTCCGTGCGCCACAAACACACTTTATCGACAACATCGTTTATGACGGTCGCGAGCCAAATAAATATCTAGAGAAGTTCTCTATCGGGCTTAAAGGAAAAGACAAGGTTTAACCATAACGATAAACGCCACAGGCGAGGGAATTCGCTTGTGGCAACAAGGATGTAAATTTCTTAGGAGTGAGTATGTCTAGTAATGTCATTTCCCTGTTTCCTGCTAAGCAGGTAGTGAACCGAAGTCGGCTGGTGCTTTTGCCCGTCATTGGCTTGCTGATCTTTTTGGCAATGTGGCACTTAGCAGCGAGAGAAGTGCAAACTTCATTAGGTACGCTACCGGGACCTGTGCAAACTTTTCAGCAGTTCAGCAACCTTGTCGATGACCATTGGCAAGAGCGAGAAAAGGAACAAGCGTTTATCGAGCGTCAGGAAAAGCGCAATGCTGCGAAGTTAGCGAAGAATCCAGACGCGGAAGTGAAGATTCGTCCTTACACAGGTAAACCGACGTTCTTCGACCAAATCGTGACTAGCTTAGTGACTGTGACCGCGGGCTTTCTGCTGGCGACGATTATCGCGATTCCGCTTGGCATCGTGCTTGGTCTTAATCAAGGGCTGTATCAAGCGTTCAACCCAATCATTCAACTGCTCAAGCCCGTATCACCTTTAGCTTGGCTACCCATCGTTACCATGGTTGTAAGTGCCACTTATGTGAGTGATGACCCGATGTTTGCTAAGTCGTTCATTAACTCTCTGATCACAGTAGCGCTATGTAGCTTATGGCCGACGCTGATTAATACCGCTGTGGGTGTAACGAGCGTTGATAAAGACTTAATCAACGTGAGCAAAGTGCTCCAACTTTCGTGGTGGCAGCACATTCGCACTATCGTTTTACCTTCTGCCATTCCAATGATCTTCACAGGTTTACGTCTCTCTTTAGGTATCGCTTGGATGGTGTTGATTGCGGCAGAAATGCTCGCTCAGAACCCGGGGTTAGGCAAGTTCGTTTGGGATGAATTCCAGAACGGCAGCTCGGCATCATTGGGGCGCATCATGGTGGCAGTCATCACCATTGGTTTTATCGGTTTGATGCTCGATAGAGGCATGCTGCAACTTCAAAAGTGGCTGTCTTGGAATAAACAACAAGCGTTGAGATAAGGGAAACGATCATGGAAAAAGCATTATTAGATCTAACGCGTTTAGGGATGCGATTCCCAACGCCAGATGGCGAGTTCATCGCGCTTAAGAACGTCGATTTACAAATCAATAAAGGTGAGTTTGTATCCCTAATTGGTCACTCTGGCTGCGGTAAATCAACGGTATTAAACTTAGTCGCAGGGCTACACATGCCAACAGACGGCGGCGTAATAGTCGATGGACGAGAGGTGGCAGGGCCGGGACCCGACCGCGCAGTGGTATTCCAAAACCATTCATTATTGCCTTGGTTAACCGTGTATCAAAACGTTGAGCTTGCAGTAAAACAAATTGCCGGCAAAAAGGGCAAAGCGTGGATTCAGGAACAAGTGAACCACTATTTGGAGTTGATTCAAATGCAGCATGCTGCGCACAAAAAGCCGGATGAAATCTCGGGCGGTATGAAGCAGCGAGTCGGCATTGCGAGAGCACTGGCACTTCAACCAAAGGTTTTGCTGATGGATGAGCCATTTGGTGCGCTGGATGCGTTGACTCGTGCGCACTTACAGGATGCACTGATGAAGATTCAAGCCGAGCTAAACAATACCGTCATCATGATTACCCATGACGTGGATGAAGCGGTGCTGCTATCTGACAAAATCGTGATGATGACTAATGGACCGGCAGCAACCATTGGAGAAGTGTTAGAAGTAAATCTACCTCGCCCTCGTGAGCGTGTAGCACTGGCGGATGATGCGCAGTATCAGAAGTGTCGACAAGCGGTGTTGAAGTTCCTTTACGAGAAGCAATCCAAAGTCGAGATTCCTGCTTCGAAAGAAGACAAACCCAAAACCGCAGCGCAAACGGCATAAGGAGGCAGCGATGAACAGTCCTTTAACGATTCCAGTAAAGAACGCATTGAGCCACATCGTTGTGGTAGGCAACGGTATGGTCGGGCAACACCTTGTCGAGCAATTAGTACAGAAAAACGCGCATTTGGAGCACCGAATTACCGTGATTGGTGCAGAGCGCTTTATCGCGTATGACCGTGTACAGTTGTCCTCTTTGTTTGCGGGTAAGTCTCATGATGATTTGATGCTGAGTAACCAAGAATGGTACGACATGCATGGCATCCAACTCGTACTTGGCAGCCAAGTAACAGGCATCGACAGAGAGCAAAAGCGCATTCTCCTTGATGGTGAAGATGTGCTGGGTTACGACGAACTTGTGCTCGCGACCGGTTCTTACCCATTTGTGCCGCCAATTGAAGGTAAAGACCGCGACAACGTGTTTGTCTACCGCACGCTTGATGATCTTTCACAGATCAAAAAGGCATGTGAAGGTGCAAGAACAGGCGCAGTGATTGGCGGCGGCTTGTTGGGTTTAGAAGCGGCAAACGCACTCAAACTGTTGGGGCTAGAAACTCACGTCATTGAGTTTGCACCTCGCCTGATGCCCGTACAGTTAGATGATGGTGCTGGCTTAGTGCTAAAAGAGAAGATTGAAGCGCTAGGGTTAACCGTACATACCTCGACGGGTACGGAACGAATCTGCGATGGTGAAACGGCTAAGCATCGTATGGTGTTTAAAGACAAAGATCCTCTCGAAGTGGATGTGATTGTCTTTTCCGCAGGTATTCGCCCTCAAGATGAGCTGGCAAAACTGGCTGAGCTGGAAGTAGGCGAACGAGGCGGTATTGTGATTAACAATCAATGCCAAACCAGCGATGAGAATATTTATGCGATTGGCGAATGTGCTCTTTGGGAGCAAAAGATCTTTGGTTTAGTCGCACCCGGTTACACCATGGCAAGAACCACTGCTGATGTCCTGACTGGAATGCCAAGCGAAGGTTTTAAAGGTGCAGACATGAGCACCAAACTCAAGCTGCTTGGGGTGGATGTGGCGTCTATCGGAGATGCACAAATGCAAACCGAAGGCGCACAAGAAATGGTCTTGCAAGATGCGGTAGCAGGCATCTACAAAAAGCTGGTGGTTGATGCGAGCGGCACCCAATTACTTGGTGCGATTCTCGTCGGTGATAACAGCGATTACGATGCGCTCTTACAGTGTTATTTGAACAAAACAGTCTTGCCAGACCACGCCGCGAACCTGTTGTTTGATACCGGAATGCTTGATGGAGAGATGCCAGACAGCGCCATCATCTGTTCTTGTCACAACGTCACAAAAGGTGACTTAGTTGCCGAGATTCAAGCCGGCACTACCAACCTGACGGACCTTAAAGCCAACACCAAAGCCGGTACTGGCTGTGGTGGGTGTAGCAATATGGTGAAGTCGGTATTGGATACTCAACTGGCAGCCATGGGGGTAGAGGTTAACAACCACCTTTGTGAGCACTTTGAGCTTAGTCGCCAAGAGATGTTCCATATTTGCCAAGTGGAACAAATCAAAGACTTCGACACCTTAATCGCACTGCATGGCAAAGGGCATGGGTGTGATATCTGTAAGCCGACAGCGGCATCTGTGTTCGCTTCTTTGTGGAATGAACACATCATGGAGCCTCAACATCAATCTCTGCAAGATTCTAATGATGCCTTTATGGCGAACCTACAAAAAGATGGCTCTTACTCGATTGTGCCTCGTGTTCCGGGTGGCGAAATCACACCAGACAAACTTATCGTACTAGGTGAAGTCGCTCAGCAGTACGATCTGTACACCAAGATCACTGGTGGTCAGCGCGTGGATTTATTTGGTGCGCAGTTAGAACAGCTTCCTGAAATCTGGCAAACCTTAATTGATGCCGGTTTTGAAACAGGGCACGCCTACGGCAAGTCGGTCCGCACCGTGAAATCTTGCGTCGGTTCTACGTGGTGTCGCTATGGTGTTGATGATTCAGTTGGATTAGCCATCGAGTTAGAGAACCGCTACAAAGGATTGCGAGCGCCCCATAAGCTTAAGTTTGCCGTATCGGGCTGTACTCGTGAGTGTGCAGAAGCGCAAAGTAAAGACATTGGGGTGATCGCCACCGAAAACGGCTGGAATCTATACGTTTGTGGTAATGGTGGCATGAGACCAAGACACGCTGATTTGTTTGCATCCGACTTATCCAAATCAGAGTTGATCACCATGATTGACCGAGTTTTGATGTTCTACGTCAGCACCGCTGATCGCTTACAGCGTACGTCAGTGTGGATGGAGAACATGGAAGGGGGCCTAGACTACCTTAAACAAGTGATTTTGGATGACTCTCTCAACCTATGTGATTCTTTGGATGAACAAATGGCACGAGTCGTAGATACCTATCAATGTGAGTGGAAGAGTACGTTGGATAATCCTCAAAAATTGCAACGCTTCCGTCCTTTCTTGAACAGCACGTCGGGCAGCAAAGTCTTGCCGTACCAACGTGTGCGCGGTCAGCGTATTCCCGTGAAACAGGAGGTGTAAATGGCAGCTTTAACCAAAGTGAAATTGTGTCAGCTTGATGACTTAATGCCGTTTATCGGTGCCACTGTATTGATTGAAGGCGAGCATGTGGCGTTATTCTACATTCCTGATAACGGTGTTTACGCTGTTCAGGATTGGGACCCAATTGGTAAGGCTTATGTGATGAGTCGAGGGATTGTCGGTGATATTGATGGTGAGATGTGTGTTGCATCACCACTGTATAAACAGCACTTCAGTTTAAAGAGTGGGCAGTGTTTAGAAGACGATGCGCACTGTCTAAAAACATGGCAAGTAACAGTCGACGATAATCAGGTTTGTTACTTAGTCGAAGAATGACCCTCGAAACTAGCTTGCTCGAAATGAGTAAATTCTTAGCGTAAGAGACAAGCGAATAAAGCTCCAGAGACAGCACAGTATGGCTCTGGAGCTTTTAATTATTTGGAAGGGTTCACTTGTAGTTCGGTATAGCCAGTCGAGTCGTCCATCGCTCTAGTGAACTCAAGTTCTGAGTAAGAATGGATGATCAATTCCGCGGTGGTATCTATAACCGTGCCTTCCATTAAATGCCCACCCCAAACTCGTCCTTCACGATCAGACACCGAGATATGAACGTGTTGATGTTCAGGCGTTAGAGTTCCCATCACAGAGACGATTTCAAATGGCTCATGTTTGGTTAACGTACTCTCTGCACCTGCCAAACGAAGGTTGAGGTCAGAGACACAGCCAACGCATGAGGCAATCGAGCCAGCTTTGATACCATGCTGCTTGACCAATTTCGCAAGGCTCAGCTTTAAGTCCATGCCTTTGGTAAGACGTACTGCTATCACTTCAATCGACATGTCACTTCCTAATCAAAACCAGCAAGCAGGAAAGCGCGGTATCCAAGTCGGCATAACGTTTAGCTTTGCCAAGTACACGCATACCTTGCATGTTGTTGAGAACAAAACGAGCAAGCTCTTCTGGTTTAAGCGTTTTTGGCACTAAGGTTTCCTTTTGCGCATTGGTCAGCGCATCCGCAATGATGTCGATAAGATGGTCAAACAAAAAATGCCCTTTGCGCAGTACGTCATCGTCTTCGCCAGCGTGCTCAATCAACGCATTTTGAATAAAACACCCACAGTTCCGTTTGCGTTGCAGCTCAGCAAAAGATTTAAGGAACGATTCCAACTCAGGTAAAGACGCGTCGTCTTTTTCCAAATCATTCAGTGACGGTAGCGAGACTTTTTTTAAGTAAGTATCGAGCGCTTCGTAGTAGAGCTGTTGCTTGTCACCATAGGTGTTATAAAGACTGAACCGGTTGATGTTCAACTCGTCGGTGAGATCCGAGATAGACGTGTTCGCAAAGCCCTTGCGCCAAAACACATCCATAGCCACGAGAAGCTTTTCATCTCGGTCGAAGTTGGCTTTTCTTGCCATAAATTACCTGCCTGGGTCTGCTTATCGGGTAATTAAATTGCTTTGGAGGGATGGTACAGAGAACCTCTAGCGTTCGAACTGAACCAATATGATGAATACCCATCTATTCTTGGGTATCAGCCCCCAAATTCATGTGAACTCACAAACGGCATCAAAAATCTCGCTCAGCAAACAGACCCACAACTGTTTGAAAATTTTTGATAGTGAAGTTCTTGACTGATCGTTTATAAACTGACTACAGTATATCCTAACCAATCGGTTAGAAAAAGATAAAAGGATGTGAAATGAAGCTCTATGAAACCGCAATGACTCCAAGTTGTAAGCGAGTTAGCATTTTTCTAAAGGAAATCGGTGGCGAGGTTGAGCGAATTGCGCTGAACGTTCGTGAGGGCGATAACCTATCTGAACCGTTTAAATCGAAAAGCGTGAACGGCAAAGTGCCTCTACTAGAACTGGATGATGGTACGACGATCTGTGAAAGCGTGGCGATTTGTCGCTACCTAGATGAAGCGTTTGAAAATGATCTGGCGCTGTTTGGTGCTAACCAGCTCGAACGTGCTCAGGTGGAAATGTGGCATCGTGTGGTGGAGTTCCAAGGACTAAATGCGGCATTTCAGGCGTTTCGAAACATGACCGGAGTTTATGGAGACAGAGAACGTTGCGTTGAAGCATGGGGCGAAGAATCAAAACAACGCGTCTACGAATTTCTGCCCGTCTTAGACAAGCGTCTTGAACATAATGATTTTATCGCCGTAGACCATTTTACTATCGTCGATATAACAGGCTTTATTTTGATCAGTTTCGCAATTAAAGGCCTAGAAATTGATGTGCTATCGACGTCGCCAAACATTGCTCGATGGTATAACCAAATTTTAGCTAGACCTGCATTTCAGAGTTAATGTATTGCAGCGAGTGGATGATAGCTCGCTGCTACCACCTTACCGATTCTTAACTCAGCAGGATATTCAAATTTTCTCAGATTTTTCTTATTTTTTCTCCTATCGCCTATAATTGGAAAAACAACCTCAATTTGCTTCGTTGCGTTTTAGAGCCTCGAGCTCTTGGTCCGTAGACGCTCTCTTTCATCATGGAAAGTCTAGTAATAGACAAGGAGAGGTCATGAGTATTCAAGTGAAAACTATCAATAATATTCTAATAGCCCTGTTAATGGTTTCGGTTTTTGGTCTATTCGCACTGTACCTCAATTACATACAGCAGGATGAACAGATTGAAAGGCTGCAAAGTCAGTTAATCGAAAAAGAGCATCAGATACTAATTTCTAATGAAGCGTTGTCTTACACTCGATATCAACACCAATTATTAGCCGAAGACTACAGCCGTTTTAGAAATGAGCAGTCAGTGACTAGTGTTTTGCGTTAGCCAGTATAGCAACTGTATTAAGGAGGAAGATGAAACCCATTCTTTTGGTCGATGACAGTAAAACAGTACTGCTTTACATCAGCAGTGCATTGGAAAAGCAAGGCTATGAAGTGGTTGCAGTTGAAGACGGAAGAGCGGCGCTTGAAGTGCTAACCCACCGCCCTGATATTCAGTTTGTGCTGAGCGATTTAATGATGCCTAGAATTAATGGTATTGAATTGTGTCGCCAATTAAAATCTAAAGTTAGCGAACGTTACATTTTCTTTGTTCTACTGTCTTCTAGAAATGACCAAAGTTCGATCGTGAAAGGCATTGATGCTGGCGCAGATGATTTCGTAGATAAGAAGACGTCTGTAGAGGAACTTCAGGCCAGAATCCGTGCGGGGTTTCGTACTTTAGAACTGCACAACAAACTCGTTGAGAGAAATAAAGAGCTAGATGCGGCCTATCAAACAATTCACCAAGACCTACAGTCTGCTAGTCATCTGATGGAGCAACTACTCCCTGCTGAATCAACTATTCAGAATGTAAATTTTAGCTATGTCTACAAACCATGCTCCCAGATTGGTGGTGATATGTTGGGGTATTTGGAGCTCGATGAACGACATGTTGCGTTTTATGTATTTGATGTTTCTGGTCATGGTATTTCTTCAGCTTTGATGGCTTTTTCTATTCAACAGACGCTATCTCAAAGTCAGGGGCCTGATTCGATCACGATGGAGTTGAGAGATGACGGCTATTGCGTAAGTGAGCCTGCATCTGTGATTGAACGGCTAAATCGGCGTTATCAGCAAACTAGAAACAGTCAACTTTACTTTACTATGGCTTACGCCATTCTTAACACAAAATCAGGGCAACTTAGCTATTGCACGGCTGGCCACCCCAGGATCTTAGTTTGGCGAACGAGTACGAAAACGATGGAACAGATAGGTGACGATAACTTTATCGTTGGTGCAATGCAGCCGATGGAATATATCGGTAACCAAATTAGTCTGGATGAGGGCGATGCATTGTGGCTTTATTCGGATGGTTTGATTGAAGCGAGGCAGGGTGAGGAGATGTTTTCACTACAACGATTGGCATCGAGTATAAAAGCTGTTTGCACGCTGACAGTTGAAGACCAAGTGGGAGACGTCTTTAAAAAAGTAAAATCTTGGCATAACGAAGATGAGTTTGATGATGATGCCAGCCTTTTACAGGTAAAATGGCATGGTGAGAGGCTCGATTTTAAGGAAAAGAATGTCAAAGAGCGAATTTAAACGAACTTACGGGAGCTCCCTTACTCACTCACGAAGTGCGAGCAAAGACGTTGTTCGGTTTTTGATGGGTCATCAAATCCCCTTAAATGCAATTCAATCATTGGAGCTTTGTGTCGTTGAACTCATGAATAACGCTTATATTCATTCTTACAGTGAAATAGATGGCCTACCAATTGAAGTGGAGTGTAGGGTTGGGGATGACCAAGTGTCCGGTTTCGTGGAACTGAGAGTCTCTGATTGCGGAGCGCCGATCAATGAAAAGACGTTCATCCAACATAAAAATAAACAGATTGAGGCATCTAACTTAATGGATGACGATAGTTGGTCCTCCTCAGGTCGCGGACTGATGTTAGTCGCTCAATTATCTGACCTGTTTACATTGGAAAAAGGTTTCGAAAACAATACGTTTGTTGTAGTGAAAAGGAATAGGGAGATAAACTAACAACCAAGCAAAGTCGATTTGCTTCACTTGGTCCCTAGCGTTAATCTGACGGTTGCGTTGTATATCATTGTTATTTTGTATTCGTTGTTGGTGCCGGTGATAGTAACGCCTCCAACTCTTCTGGTGTTAGAATATCACTGATGTTTAACATATTACTTTCATCATCTAGCGCCATCTTTGTACGGCTAAGTAAGTACCTTTTTTGAGTTGGTGTTAAGTCTTTGAGAGACTCAATCAACTCCCTGAAATTGCTATTATTCATTGCCATATTTCCCCCAGTTAAGCCTTGAATTTCTTTATTGCATATTCTTCAAGTAAGTGAAGATTTGTTGATTAATTGCAGCTAGCTCTTTAGTAACTATAGCTATATCTGAGCTATCTGGCGCTGTATCGTTTCTGGTTTTTTCTTCTATTCTTTGAAACGCAATGACCGCGGTGTCTTCTCCGAAACTCTCTAGAATGCCCTTTAAACTATGAGCTAATAGATAGAGTTCTGACCAACATTTGCTTGCATATAGCTCATCTATACGCTCTATATCATTCGTGTGATCTTCAAGGTATGTAGAAAAAACAGTGACGATCAGATCTACGTCGTTATCCATGTATGTATTGAGAACATCAAAATTAATCATGTATACCCCTATTAAACGTTGAGGTAGAGGAATGTTTCGGATAATGAAGGCTTAGCCGAAGGTATGAATGGCATAACCAGTATTTGAGCAGAAATAGTTTGCTTGTCGCTTGAGATAAACTTACAAAAAGAAAGTCATTGTTAAAGATATTTTGACTTATATCCAAACGGCAATGGTCGAAATGTAGGGATGAAAAAACTTCAACTCGCGTGTTTTTAACACAAGTAGCAAAGGGGATGTTTCCAAGTAAAACGCCGAGTCGGTAAGTGTCTTGCAGTCCTAGTTTAAGGCTATCGTTACATACGGACGCCAGACGTTCGCCAACTTTGACTATTCCTTCAGTCAAGGCTAACTCTCCTCATTAAGTACAAGTATAAATTAGCAATCTAGTTGCATATTGGCAAGTAATCTACGGCAAAAAAGGGACTCGCGTCCCTTTTGTATTACTAGCTTTGCTTAGAGTCCTGTTCTATTTGCTTCATAAGCTCGTTGGCTTTCTTCATAGCGCGTCTTGCGCTTGAAGTCCTTCGCTTATTAAGCAATATATCGGAGAAGCGTAAGTATTTATCAGCAGTTTTGAATCTTAAATCGTTAACATCCTGAAAACCAATAGGAAAGTTTTTCGAGAACAGATCCACATCCTTCACCAAGTTATCGAGATGAGTTGTCGTCCTTGCCTTTTCTAGGCGAGAATAAAAGTTTTCAAACTCTTCTTGGAACAGGATTCTAGCGGCATCTTCTGGAAACGGTAGAGGGCTGTTGGAATCTAGCGCTGTCTCATATAATTTCATTTCCAGCACTGCATCTTTCATCGCATTACTTATCTGTAAGTTCTCTTGATGCTCTTCTACGTTTGAAAAGAAGGTGTTCCCAACCTTAATAAGAGCAACAAGTGCAGCTGCGTCTTTCTTTTTGAGTGCTTCAGTGAGGTGCTGACCGAAAACATCGCTAGATAACGAACTTGGCGTGAAAGGATAACCTTGATGAATCTGATTTAACTCATCCTTGAGCTCATAGATGGATTTACTGCCGTCTTCTTTACTGTACCGAGACTTTTCAAGTTGACTGTTGATTTGCCTTGCTATCGAAAGTAACGTGGAGTGCTTGCTTGACTGAATATCTAAGGCAAGAACTTCTATTTTATGTGAGTCAGGGTAGTAGGTTTTTGCTTTATCAAGTATGGACTCAATTTCATCATAATTCGGGTAGTTGTTGGCATCAGAATTCAAAACCTGATCAATTTCAGATTCAAACTCGCTGAGAATATAGGTCTTGTGTAAGCGTAATAAGCCAGCCTTAACGACTGGATGTAAGCTTTTTTCACTATCAATCAGTGCCAAACTTTTTTCTGCTGGCGTATCAAGCTGCCACTCTTGTCCGGCAATTTGATCATTTTGCTTGCTAATAACGGTTTCCAAATTGGTGATGGTTTCTTGTTGCTGCTGATAACCAAATACAATGCCGCTAACTAATAATATACTCGCTGCCGCGCCGCTAGCGATAGGCCAATAGCGCATATTCAATTTGCGTTTCAACTGCTCAGGGGTCAGTTCGTTCGGAATAATGCCAGTTGAAAATACGCTTGAAAATATTGGCCACTTAGATGCAGGCATGTTAGTTGGTTTAGAGACCTTGATCTTCTTTTTGAGAGCTTCATTAACTGGAGTTCTTGCGTAAGGGTGTTTGCAACTCAATAGCTCGTAAGCAATACAAAATAGAGCAAACATATCGTCGCTTAAGTTCGGTTCCTTACCGGATAACAGGTTGAGTGATGCATAGTTGGGAGTATAACCAAGCGTTTCAACATTTTCGGATTTACGTTTAGCCGCATATTGATCCTGCTTTAATTGATGTGTTTTAGATACACCAAAATCAAGCAGTTTAACGTTACCCTCAGACGTTAAAATCACATTAGCGGGCTTTAGGTCGGCGTGCACTACACCAAGAGAGTGAGCATATGAGAGTGCATCGAGTACCTGATTTAGGATTGATAAAGTTGCATTAAACTTCAGCCCATGGGGCCTAGAACGCTGTATTAAACTCTCTAATGTTTCTCCGTTAATATACTCCATAACTAAAAAGTATATTTCGCCATCAACACCAAAATCAAAAACCCTAATGATATTAGGGTGGCTTAACCTTTGAGTTTGTTGAGCTTCACGTATTAACATGCGTGCAGTCTCTGGTTGAGAAGCAAACTCTTTCTGTAATATTTTTAACGCAACGTAGGGTGTTTCTGAACCTGAAGATTCAAGAATCCTATCTTTAGCTAAGTAAACATCGCAAAGCCCACCATGCCCAATAACCGACTCAATTTCATACCGATTTTTAACGGACGCTCCTATTAAGCTTTCGTTAATAACATCTTTGTTATTATTTAATGAGTCATCTTTATTGTTTTTTTTCTTATTAACTAACGGAGTGTTTTCTTTTTGAGACAGTTTTGTGTTTGTTTCATTTTTATTTTTAACGGAGGTTTCATTATTAGTGAGTTTGGTTGATTTAATTGCATTGTCTCGTTTTTGAGTCTTTACAATTTTAGTTTTATCTCCGCTTTCTTCGTTATTTATAGAATTGTTTTTATTACTGTCTTCCATCACAAGAACTCCGTATAAATGATGGGGGAATATATACCTTTCTGCTCAATGAAAAGTCATTATGTTAGAATTTCTCGGCCAAACTAACATTCGTTTTTTTATTGATGAAAGTCTAAGTGTCAAAAATTTGAACTTGGTTGGATAATTAAAATTGTTGAACAATACGTGATTGCTTTGATAAAAAAATGATTCATTATTCCGTGCATGATTTTCAATGGCAGTATTAAGATTTTTATTAATCTTACTGTTAATAAGAAAGTAGTTAATAATAAAATTAAAAATAATATCTAGCAGGTCTTTGGCGAGGTTTACATGAAGTTGGTTTTAACCATAACAAGTTTTCACAAATTTACTCCAGAGATTGAGAGTGAGTTCGTGTTTGAATCAAGTGATGAACATGCCAAGGTTACATTTGGTAGGTCTGAACAATGTGATTGGACACTACCAGATCCTGAAAGAGTGGTATCCGGAACCCACGGAGAACTGATTAAGTTTGGTGACAAATACTTGATAAAAGACCTCTCAACTAATGGTACTTTTGTAAATAATGCTGTAACTCCTGTGGGTCAAGGAAATGAAATAGCACTAAGCGATGACGATATGGTTAGCTTAGGGGATTATCAAATTTCAGTTTCTATTCAAACAGATACAGATGTATTCAGTCTTGAGACAAGTAAAAGTCTTTCTAGCGCACCCCCTGAAGTAGTCTCAAGTCCATCGGAAGCAGAATTTGTTGACCTAGGCCTTAGTGCTAGTGAACTCTTAAACGAAAGTGTTCCTTCTGACTTTCAGCTAGATATTGGTTTAGTCGATGATTTTATTGATATCCCAAAGCCCGAAAAACAGAGCACCGTATCTGAAACTTTACCGAAAGTTAACCGACAATCAGAACACCTATCGACTCCCAACTTTGATACCAATGGGGGTGAACTTGCGGCTTTTGTTAGAGGGGTGGGTATAGATCCAATGATGATTCCCAGCGATAACCGAGAGGAATGGTTCGAACAACTGGGGGAGTCATTTTCTTTGATGCTAGTTGGTTTAATGGAAACACTGCATAACAGAGCAGTGTTTAAACAAACAAATCGACTTAGTCATACCGCATTTCGTAAGTCAGAAAATAACCCTTTAAAGTTTTCTGCAAACTTAGAAGATGCGATTCATAACTTATATAACCGTCAAACCGCTAGCTTCTTAAAGCCAAATGCAGCCATTAAAGAAGCATTTAATGACATCGAAAGTCATGAGCAAGCCTTAATGAAAGGTGTTGAAGGTACGGTTTCGAGTGTTATGTCACTTGTTGAACCTACTTCTATATACTCAGATGCTTTAGCGAAAGACACGGTTATTAATAAGGTTATTCCAGCTAGGAAATATGCTCAAAGTTGGAAGAGGTTTGAGGATATTCATGAAAAGCTATCCGATGATATTATCAATAAAGAGTCTCCGTTCTATTTAGAAGACTTCGCTAAGCACTATGAATTAGCATTAAAAAACAAAGGCTAGGAATTAGGGTGATGAAAAAGTTTTACCAATATATTTTGTTATTAATTTCAATAGCTTTATTTGGGTGCTCAGCAGCGAACCTAGTTGTTGATCCATACTCAGATTTAGAAATAGCAGCAAGTCATAACATTAATCCTGATTCAAACGGCAGGCCTTCTCCTGTAGTGGTGTATGTATTTGAATTAACGTCAAATACCATTTTCGAAAGCCAGGACTTTTTTTCTATTTATGAAGAAAGTGAAAAAGTCTTAGGACCTGATTTAGTGAATAAATATGAAGTTTCATTAACTCCAGGTCAGAAAGAAACATATCAAGCAAGTATGTCTCCAAAGACAGAATATTTAGGCATTGTCGTAGCGTTTCGAGATATTGAAAACTCAAATTGGCGACAAGTCATTAAAGTGGATAAGACCGGTTACAACACATATCAAGTATTGTTAGAAGATCTGTCTTTGGTCGTTAAATAACGTTTAGTTGGCTAATTATAAATGACGCAATACTCCAAGACGGCTTGGTGCGAAGGAATGTTTTTACGTCCCCAGCACTTCCAACAACAAGAACGCGCAACCTCTCAAGAATTCAAGGGCTTACATCAGTTAGGTGGGGCTTACAATTGGGGAGTTTGGAAATGTCGAGTAAAAAAACACGCGCTAAAAGATGGTCTTATTGAACTTGAGCATCTTGAAGCTGTTTTGCCAGATATGACGTTGGTTAATACGTTAATATCCAACGATTCAGTTTCGCCTCTACTTATTGATAAAAACACTGAAAATACGTTAGTAAAAATAACTCTCCCTCTTTCAAGTGTTACAGGTAAAAACGTTTCGGATGTAAGCGAATCGATCGTCTCTCGTTATGTACTTCAAGATATCGACGTGATAGATAACCTTACAGGACAAGATGAAGAAACCATCCAAGTTGCAGCCCTTAACCTAGAGTTGAAAGCGAGTAATGACAAATTAGCGGGTTATGTGGAGTTACCTATCTTAAGGATCAAAGAGGTAACTCCTGAAGGGGAAGTTATACTAGACGATGAGTACGTTCCTCCGCTTATCAACCTCCTTAGCGACAAAGTTATGTCAGCTTATCTACGTAACGTTATCGCGATGACAAAGATGCGTGCTGACGTTATTGCACAGCGCTTGATTAAGGGTAAATCTGCATCGGCATCTGCTGTTGATTTCATCATGCTCCAAATGCTGAACCGATATGAGGCGAAGTTAAAGCATTTCAGTGAGTTAGATAGGTTACATCCACTGGAATTAGCGACGACACTTAAAGGTTACATTGGTGAGTTAGCCACTTTTTCTAATAAAACTAAAAGAGTCCCAAGTTTGCTTGCGTATGATCACTTAGATGTATCAAGTGTCTATAGCGAGTTGAATCAGATACTCAGTCAGTACCTCAGTGTTGTCCTAGACCAAACTGCGACCAAACTTCCGTTGGAGCCTCGCCAATACGGTATTCAAGTGACGCCGCTTCCAGATAAACGCTTGCTTGAGTCATGCCAATTTGTGCTAGCAATTAAAGCAGACACCACAACAGATGAAATAAGACGCCTGGTCCCAGCGCAACTCAAGTTTGGCCCGGCAGAACAGATTCGCGATCTAATTAATAATCAGATCAACGGTATAAACGTAGTGCCGTTGAGTGTCGTCCCGAGACAGATTCCTTACCAAACGGGCTATGTTTATTTCGAAGTTGTCAAGAAAGGGCCATTTTGGATGAGGCTAAAAGATAGTGGCGGTATTGCGCTTCACCTATCAGGGCATTTTCCGAACGCTGAACTTGAGCTTTGGAGTATTAATCAATAGGCGCGCTCTGTATGGAACAAACGATAGTAAAACCAACACCGGGTGGAAGAGCACCCGCATCGAAACCACAATCAGAAAAGTCTGTGGATAATACCGTAGTTATCTCAAAAAGTCCTGAATTGGTGAACAATGATTCAGTGGTCGCTTATGGGAATAACTCTCTACTAGCAGAGGCGAATGGCCTGTTATCTATTATCGGTCAAATTCGCTCGACAGCGACTCATTCCGATCCGTTGTTTCTAAAAGAGACATTGGCACAAAAGCTTAGAGATTATGAGAACCGATTACGTCAGCATGACGTTGATTTGGATACCATTGATACAGCTCGTTATTGTTTATGCTGTTCACTAGATGAAGTTGTCCTTAACACCAATTGGGGTGGGAATTCATTCTGGAGTCACGATTCATTACTTAGCTCCTTCTATGCTAGCAGTCAAGGTGGGGAAGCGTTCTTTAAGCATCTTGATAAGTGCATGGCGAAACCAGATGTGAACTTAGATTTGCTTGAACTAATGTATGTGTGCTTATCTCTCGGGTTTCTGGGTCAATACCGTTTAGAAAAAAATGGACTGGAATCGCACCGGAAATTGAGAAGACAGGTTATTGCTACTCTTAAGACTTATGGGAGAGGAGTCCCTCAGGAACTAAGCAATAGTATCGACCAACACATTTTGAATGGCTCAAAGGCTTCTGATAGAGCTCCTCTTTGGGTTGTATGTTCTGTAACGGCGGCACTATTGGTCTGCATATATATGTATTTTAGTTATGAGCTAAATAAGGCATCCAATCGCACCTTTTCTCAATTAGTCAATTTGATTCAACCGCAACAACTTAACCAAGATGCAACGTCAGAATCAAAATCAGCGCCAATTGCAGAAAAGATTTCAATGTATCTAGCAACTGAGATCGGTAAGGGGCTAATCAATGTTGAGCCGCTGCAAGACAGGGTAAGAATTTCGTTAAAGTCTCAAGATCTATTTGAATCAGGTAGTGCTGATGTTGTCGCTTACATCCAACCCGTTATTTCTAAGCTTGCGAGAACATTGGAGTCGACCCAAGGCAAGATCATTGTTACTGGTCACACCGACGATAGGCCTATTTTCACGAGTAAATATCCCTCGAACTGGCACCTATCATTAGCTCGAGCCACTGCTATGTCTGAACAACTGATCTCGAATAGTGCATTAGAAGGGCGAGTGATACCCGAGGGATTGGGGGATGCAAGACCATTAGTTGAAAACAGTAGTGATGAAAACCGAGCTATTAACCGCCGGATTGAAATCGACCTTCTTGTCGCGAATTAATAATAGGTAGATAGAGATGCGTATTAAAGAAATTGGCAGAATATTTACTCAAAGATGGTTTCTCGGTCTTATAGGTGTCGCTGCTTGTTCTATTTTCATTTGGGTTGTTGGTCCACTTATTGCGATAGCGGGATATGAGCCCCTAAAGAGTGACTTTCAACGGCTAGTCACTATTCTAGTGTTGGTGTTGCTTTGGGCGATATTTAACGTTACCAAGCAGCATAAGCAAAAGGTGAGAGAAGACGAAAGTATTCAAACGTTGCTTGAGGTTGATAGCCTATCAGATAAAGAAGCGGCAAGTGAAATTGACTTAATGCGCGAGCGTATTGAGCAAGCTGTCAAAGTAGTGACGAAAACACACAAAGGCAAGAGAAGCTTGTATGACTTACCGTGGTATGTGTTGATTGGCCCTCCTGGAACGGGGAAAACAACTGTATTAAAGCAGTCGGGGTTAGAGTTTCCATTAGGAGACAGCCTTGGCTCTGACTCTATTGCCGGTGTAGGTGGCACTCGCCACTGTGATTGGTGGTTTGCAAATAAAGCAGTTCTTATAGATACGGCTGGCCGGTATACGACACAAGACAGTCAAGAAAAGGTCGACTCTAAAGCGTGGCATGGTTTCTTAGGATTGTTGAAAAAGTATAGAACGCAAAGACCAATTAATGGTGCGATTGTTACGATAAGTTTAGCCAGCGTGATGTCTCAGACTCGAACCGAGCGAAGTCTTCATGCTCGAGCAATTAAGTCGAGACTTCAAGAACTGAAAAACCAGTTAGGCATGCAGTTTCCGATTTACGTATTGCTCACCAAAATGGATTTAGTTGCCGGTTTCAATGAGTTTTTTGCCGATTTAAGTAAGGAAGAGCGAGAGGAATTATTTGGTTTCATGTTCCCTCGTGAAGTGGATGATGAAAGAGGCGTTATTTCTCTATTCAACAAAGAATTTCATGGCATGTTGGAGCGCCTTGATGCCCGTATGCTTAGAATACTTGAAACAGAGGACGATTTAGATAAACGCGCGCTTATCTTTGAATTTCCAAAGCAATTAAGAGTGCTACAAGCTAATCTTGACGAGTTTTTAGCTGAAATTTTTGCACAAAACAGTTTTGAAGAGCCTGCCTTGATTCGTGGTGTGTTTATGTTGAGTTCGGTTCAAGAAGGCTTACCAGTCGATAAGCTGATGAATGAATCAACCAATGGACTTGGGTTAAATCGTTTAGCTCTAGCAAAGAGTCAGACTGGTTCTCATAGTTATTTCGTAAAGAATCTTTTTGACAAGGTTATTTTCAAAGAGCAACTGTTAGGAACAGTTAATCGTCACTATCAAAAGCAGTCAGGTTGGATGCGTCGAGGTGTTTACATTGGATGTACAACGCTACTGCTAGGAGCTTCTGCGCTTTGGTTTATGAGTTATAAGTGGAACTCACAGTTAATTGTCGATACCAATGAACAAGCGAGCCATATTGATGCAATGATTGGCGCTCAAAGTTTAGATTTTGAAACGGATATTGTTTCAGCTGTAGAAACATTAGATAGGTTGATGACGCTTCCTCTCGGAAAGCAAAGCGACTACGGTGATGCCGACTCTGTAAAGAGGTTTGGTCTCTATCAAGGAGACAAAGTGTCTCAGGCGGCAAACAATGCATATTCTGATGCTTTGACCCAATATTACGCCCCTCTGCTTCTTGATAGCTTGGTGTCAGAAATGGAGAGCAATCAACAGCATCGTGAGTATTTGTACGAAACGTTAAAAACGTATTTGATGTTATTCAATCCAGACAAATATCAACAAGATGAAGTGTTGGCTTGGTTTAACTTTTATTTCGAACGTCAATATCCGGGTGAGCTAAACGCAGACTTAAGAAGACGTTTGCTACAGCACACTCAATATTTATTAGGCAACGATGGACAAGGCTTTACTTACAACACTGCTGCCGTGACGAGTGCTCGAGAAGTGTTGACTCAAATGTCTCTACCTGAACGTGCTTATCAGCGAATGAAAATACAATTTTCTAAGAGTCATGTACCTTCATTTCGCTTGACTGATGTATTGGGACCTAAAGGGCTTGAGCAGTTCGAGCGAGCTAGTGGAAAACCGCTATCACAAGGCATTTCGGGTTTCTACACGTACAATGGTTTTCATAGCATTTTTCAGATTCAGATCAACCGTACAGTAAAAAGCCTAATGGAAGAGAACTGGGTTTATGGTGACGATCTTAAGGCTCATGAAATTGATCAAGATAGTGCCATCCAAGGCGTTCAGTCTCGATACTATCAAGATTATGTTAATGAATGGAAAACGTTGATCGAAGATATTCAATTGAAGCAGGCTCCGAGCCTAGAACTTGCGACAGAGCAAGCGAGGGTTTTATCTGGAGTTGAAAGACCAATCGAATCTTTGTTGAGAGCAATCCAAAAAGAGGTTGCTCTATCAAAAGTATCATTGTCAGAAAATCAAAAAGCCGCTTCTGAAGTTGCTGGTAAAGTTGCCAAAGTTAAGTTTTCAAATACGGCAGATAGACTAGACATGTATTTACCTGAAGAAAACGGCTTCAATGTTGCTCTGCCAGGTAAAGAAGTCGAATCGCATTTTTCAGAGATCTTACGCCTTGGTGAGCAAGACTTTGATGATATTCAACAAGCAATGGTTAACTTGCGTTCGTATTTAAGTGACTTATCAAGCTCTGGTAACAATCAGAAAATTGCCTACAAAAGTATTTTAGATGGAACCGTTACACAAGATGTCGCAGCTTCCTTCGCTCGTGCTAAAGAACTTTTGCCGAGACCATTTAATCAATGGCTAGGTGAGCTTTCTCAAGAGTCGGTTAAGTTTGCGGAGAGCGGTTCGAAGGATCATCTAAATCAACTTTGGGTAACACAGGTGGTCCGCCCTTATCAGCGGACTATTGCTGGCAGATATCCATTCGAGCCCAACGCGAGCAGAGAAGTTAGATTGAAAGACTTTAAGCGATTCTTTGGTTATGGAGGTACGCTTGACGCATTCTTCCAAGAATACCTCGAACCGTTTGTGGATACTTCGAAAAGTCGTTGGCGATTAGAAAAGGAAATTGGAGTTCGTCCAGAAACACTAATGGTCTTTCAAAGAGCGCAACGTATCAGGCAGTCTTTCTTTGAATCTGATAATTCATTACGCGTAGAGTTTGGGATGAAGCCTGTTTATCTAGACCAGCACATTACTCGATTTGTCTTAGAGTTGGGTGGACAAGATTTGGTTTATAAGCATGGACCAGCAAGAGCTAAATCGTTGAGTTGGCCTGCCGGTCAAGATCAGACTCGAATTGTGTTCACACCACCTGAATCTAAACGCGAAATTGCGCATACCTATGAAGGTGAGTGGGGCATATTCAAGCTTTTGGATCAATCACTTAAAGCAAGGCCAGAATCGCGTAAAGACAATATAGTTATGATTGATTTAAAGGGAAATAAGGTGCAGCTAGAGCTTATTCCTTCTAGTGCCATTAATCCGTTTTGGTCAAATGAAATGGAGAGGTTCAGATGTCCACGAACCTTATAACATCAGGCTGGGGCTATATCGGTAAAATGCCTGCAAAAGGGGACTTTGTGAAAGATGGTTTATCACAAGATTTCTCGGAGCGTTGGCATGATTGGCAACAGGCGGTTATTGCAGTCAGCAGGGAACAACTGGGTGAAAGCTGGAATGAGCACTTTTTAACGGCTCCTGTGTGGCACTTTGCTTTGGATATTAGCTATTTAGAAGACTCAACCTACATTGGTAGCATGATTCCTAGTGTTGATGCATGCGGTAGATACTTTTTCTTTACTATAGCTCGTGCCGTAAAAGGTGAAGCTGCGCAATATTGGGGTGACAGAGCTTGGACCGAGGACAGTGCCGCTCTTGCTCTTTCAGTACTTGAGGACGACTTTGTCTTTGATGTTTGGCATAAGAGTACTCAAGAAAAAAATGACCTCGTTGCGAATGTAACAAGTGAAGTGAAGCCTCTAGAGTTTCTTTATCAAAGCCAAATATCTACAGTTTTTCATGATCACGGCAATACTGATCAAAACACGCTTTTGAATTACCTCATTAAAGAAAAATTGAGTAAACCATGTTTTTGGTGGACTGAAGGTTCAACGAAGGTTGAACCATGCATGTTCATTACTAGTGGATTTCCTTCAATTGGTCAGTTTTCAGCCATGCTTGATGGCGGCTGGAAAAAGTGGAATTGGTAGGATAGAAGAATGAATTGGAACTATTTTACCTTTGCTAAATCGCACGCAGGAAAAGTACGCCCTTATAACGAGGATGCTCTGTTGGATATGACAGAACAGCATATTTGGGTGGTTGCCGATGGAATGGGTGGACACAGTGCTGGCGATATAGCAAGCCAGATGCTAGTGGATAGAGTCGCGCGCCACATGCAGGATGTCTCCAATACTAATATCGATGATATCCGAAGAGTGGTTCAAGAAGCGAACTTAGAAATTTACCAATACGCACAAAATCACTTAGACGGTAAAACGATGGGAACAACACTTGTTTTGTTGTTTATTCAGGATGGGTATTACCACTGTCTTTGGGTGGGTGATAGCCGAATTTACCAGCTTAGAAGTGGTAATTTTGTCCAAAAAACACGTGATCATAGTCAAGTCATGGACTTAGTGGATCAGGGCTTATTGGCATTTGAAGATGCCGAATCGCACCCTCTTGCAAATGTTATTACCAGAGCTGTTGGGGTCGACGAAAGTGTCACTATTGATCAAGTTTCAGGGCAGTTGGCTGACGGCGATCAGTTTCTACTCTGTAGCGATGGACTCTCTAAGGAACTTACGAGTGATGAAATTCATCGGACATTGTATGCAGACTCAGTCAACCAAGCTGGATTAGCTCTCATGCATTCGGCTTTGGTTCGGGGCGCAAGTGATAACGTAACTTGTGCTTTGATCAAAGTTCGCCAAGCGCAAACGGAGTGCGAAACAGTAACTAGAGAAGACGCGACGATACCTGTCTTTCTAAGAGGGAGAGCTTATGAGTAATGAAATGTTTGATTGGTATGAACAAGCGTTGGCTCCTATATCTCAAGAAAATCCTACAGGTATTGATCCTAGAGAGGATGTATCACCACAGTCTTCTTACTATCGGTTGAAAGATCAGCGTATGGCCGCCCGCAACGCTGAACGTAATGCTCTTATAGAAGAAGAAAGTATCTATACCCACAGTAATTTATGGCGAGTATTTATTGAAGATGTCCCAGAAATACTCACGAATCAGTCTAAAGATTTGGAATTTGTTGCCTGGCTTATAGAAGCCCTAACTCGATTGTATGGTTTTCGTGGTATGGGCGTTGGCTACAAACTCGCAACCAGTTTAATTGAGAACTTTTGGGATGATCTGTACCCAATGCCTGATGAAGATGGTATTGAGACAAGAATATCGGCGATTATTGGCCTCAATGGTATCGATAGTGAAGGAACACTTATTTTTCCAATTGCTTGTATACCATTGACTGACTTAGGCGTGGAGCAAGCTTATGCCTATTGGGAATATCAGCAAGCTATAGAGCTTGAGCGCTTAGACGAAGATAAGCGCCGAAATCGAGTCGAGCTTGGGGCTGTTGAGCTACCTGAAATTATAACTACGGTTAAGTCGACTTCTGATACGTTTTATCAAGAATTAATCACGGATTTGGAGTTCGCTACAGAATCATTTAATGAATTCAGTCAGCGATTAGACGAAGCGGTCGGTGATGTGACTCCTAGCTCTTATATATCAAAAAGACTCGAATCAATACACTCGGCATTAAAGCACCTTCTAGGAGATCGTTTCAATCAACCACAAGCCGTGTTTGAAGAGCTAGAGGATCTTGATGAATCTTCTTCTGAACAACCGTTAAGTTCACAAAGTTGTGATGCATTATTAGCGACAAACATGAAATCACGAGAGCAGGCAATTAGACAATTGCAGCAAGTAGCTGATTTCTTCCGAGAGAGTGAACCTCACTCACCAGTTTCTTACTCCATCGAACAGATTATTCGTTGGTGTGGGATGCCTCTGCCGGAGTTACTGGCGGAACTTATCTCCGACGGGGATGCAAAGAAAAGCTACTTCCGTTTGGTTGGCATAGCAGAACAAAATGAAAATTAATAAAGGGAGAATGGTATGACGAGTATCCACTCGAAACTATCACGAGTACGGAAGCCTCGTGTCCACATTACCTATGATGTTGAAACTGAAGGTACGACTCTTAAGAAAGAACTGCCTTTTGTTGTAGGTGTAATGGGTGACTTCGCTGGTCAAAACACAGAAGCGTTGAAGCCATTAAAAGACCGCCGTTTTATTCAGATCGATCGAGATAACTTTGACGATGTACTCAAAAAAATGAATCCATCGGTGAAGTTTAAAGTTGCGAATAAGCTTGCGAATGACGATTCACAGTTTGAGGTCGATTTAAACTTTAAATCAATGCAAGACTTTGAGCCTGCTGCGATCGTAAATCAAGTTGATCCACTACGCCAATTGATGGAAACGCGTAATAAACTGCGTGATTTGATGACAAAAGTTGACCGCTCAGAAGAGCTTGAAAATATCCTAGAGGATGTTTTGAACAATACAGACAATCTGGCAAGACTTGCAGGCGAGTTAGATCTTGGCAAGAAAGCGAAGTCAGACAGTACTGAAGGAGCGGAATAATGACGACTGAAGCTGAAAAACAGTTAGATCCAACTGTTAATGAACAGACAACTTCATTCTTAGATCAAGCTATTGGTGCGACTAAGCAGACCGAAGCTTCTCGTGCTGAGGAGCTGATTAAAACGCTCGCTGAAGAAGCAATGAAAGGGACAGTTACTTGGAACAAAAACCTAACAGTAACTTTTCGTGAAGCGATTAATTTGCTCGATAGGCAGATTTCTGATCAGTTGTCTGAAGTAATGCATCACCCAGAATTACAGAAACTCGAAGGTTCTTGGCGCGGCTTAAATTATCTAGTGATGAATTCAGAGACCAGCTCTACTCTGAAAGTTCGCATGATGAGCATGACCAAGAAAGAGCTACATAAAGACTTGAGCAAAGCTGTTGAGTTTGATCAAAGCCAGATCTTTAAAAAGGTTTACGAGTCTGAGTTTGGTAGTGCTGGTGGTGAACCGTATGGTGCATTGATTGGAGACTATGAGTTTACCAACCACCCAGAAGATATTGAGTCGTTACGCCTAATGTCAAATGTAGCGGCTTCTGGCTTCTCTCCATTCTTGTCCGCGGCTTCACCAGCACTATTCGGCTTTGATGAGTGGACTGAGTTGTCAAAACCACGCGACCTAGATAAGGTATTTGAATCACTAGAATACGCCCAATGGCGTTCGTTCCGCGAGAGTGCCGATTCGCGCTTCGTTAGTCTGACGATGCCAAAAGTCCTTGCTCGTTTGCCATACGGACAAGCTACCGCTCCAGTCGAAGAGTTTGGGTTTGAAGAGTTCGAAGTAGATCCTGTTTCAGGTATTGCTGTTAACGCTGAACATAACGACTACTGTTGGATGAACTCTTCGTATGTTCTTGGTGTTAAGTTAACCGACGCATTTTCAAAATATGGATTTTGTACTGCCATCCGTGGTGCAGAAGGCGGCGGTCGAGTGGATAACTTGCCAACGCATTTCTTCATGAGTGATGATGGCGACCCTGATATGAAGTGCCCAACAGAGATTGGTATTACCGACAGACGTGAGGCGGAGCTTGGTAAGCTTGGTTTCTTACCGCTTTGTCACTACAAAAACACCAACTATGCAGTGTTCTTTGGTGCGCAAACCTGTCAAAAACCAGCGAACCATGAATCCCCTGAAGCAACGGCCAATGCGGCCATTTCTGCCCGCCTACCTTATATGATGGCAACATCTCGTTTTGCGCATTATTTGAAAGTAATGGCTCGAGATAAAATTGGTAGCTTTATGGAAGCAGAAGACGTTGAGTCTTGGCTGAACCGCTGGATCCTAGGTTACGTCAATGCTTCTGAAGGCGGTGGTCAAGAGATCAGAGCGAAATACCCTCTAGCAGACGCTCGTGTTCAGGTTAAGGAAATTCCTGGCGCACCTGGTTCTTACAATGCCGTAGCATGGCTGAAGCCTTGGTTACAAATGGAAGAACTGACCACATCTTTGCGACTTGTGGCAAAGATCCCTCAGTCAGGTGGATAAGAAATGAATTGGCTGGTCGAAAGGCCAGCCATGACCAATCTTTATGTTCTAGATGGAATTAGCAGTGTCACTTAACTTTCGCGACCCTAGCAAGCTAAAACATGAGTTCAGTACCGGAGGCTATGCTGAACTTGATAGCCCGTGGTTGACTCGATTCAATGAATCTTCTGATCTTGTATCGTCAGCTCGAATTTGGCTAGAAGGTACACGTTCAAGAGATTTGGACAGCTTTCGTCATAGTGTGATGAACACAATTAACCGCATTGATGAGCTATTAGAATCTCAACTAAATGAAATATTACATCATCCTGAGTTTCAACAGCTCGAAAGGGGGTGGGTTGGAGTTAGGTATTTATGTGAACAGGTTGATTCTCGTTCATCGGACTCTGTAAAAGTTAAGGTTTTAACGGCGACATGGAATGAAATCAGTAAAGATGCTTTAAAAGCCATCGAGTTTGACCAATCAGCACTATTTAAGTTGCTCTATCAAAATGAATATGGCATGGCAGGGGGAGAACCCTTTGGTGTGGTGGTTGGAGATTATCAGCTTCGCTGTGATCCTAGTAAAAATTATTTTGATAGAGATCTGTCTGTGTTGAGTAAGATCTCTCAGTCTGCAGCTGCAGCATTCAGCCCATTTATCATGTCTGCATCGCCAGAGATGTTTGGTGTTGATAGTTTCGCTCAACTCTCTGCGATAAGAGATATAGCAGCCCAATTTGAACAGGAAGATTATGCAAAGTGGCGTAGTTTGAGAGATAACGATGACGCTAAATTTATTGGTTTGACTGCACCTAACGTCTTGTTCCGTCAGCCATACAAAAGTGATGGCTCGCGGAATGATAAATTCAATTTTCAAGAACACATCTACGACTCCAACCGAGATTTGCTATGGGGGAGTAGTGCGTACTGTTTTGCTGCTGTATCAATTAGAGCATTTCAGGAACATGGTTGGTTCACGCATATGCGAGGGATTAAACAAGGCGATTACAGTCAGGGTATTATCGTCGCTCCTACAAGGAGCACGATGCGTGTTAATGGCAAGAATGATCGTGAAAGATGTCCGTTAAACTTGAAAATCACTGAGAGAAAAGAACAAGAATTGTCTGAGTGCGGTTTTATTTCTATTTCTCCAATACCTGAGACTGATATGGTAGGGATGACCTCGAATGTATCTCTCTACAAGCCCAAACAATACGCAGAAAAGCATATTTCAACGAATGCAAAACTGACATCGATGTTGCAATACACATTGTGTGTATCGCGAGTCGCACATTATCTCAAGGTTATGGGGCGTGACAAAATTGGTGGGTATCAAGACGCAGAAAGCCTAGAGCGTGACTTTCAACGCTGGTTACACCAGTACACTACCGCATCAGATGAAGCGTCTGATGAGCTTCGAGCTAAATACCCCCTAAATGAAGCGAAAATTACAGTTCGAGAGAAAAGAGAAACTCCTGGACATTATTACTCAGTTATCCATTTGCGACCGCATTTTCAACTCGATCAAATGGTATCTAGCATTAAATTAATTACCGAATTATCACCAGAGCACATGGTGTAAGGAAATAACAATGACTCAATGGAAAAATGCTTTGTCCCAAGGCCTATTGCAACACGCTCTAGAGCAATTAATTGATGAAATTAAAGCCACCCCTAAAGATGCGAGCTTGAGAAGTTCCTTCATTGAGCTTCTTTGCATTGATGGGGACTTCGAGCGTGCGGACGCTCAGCTCATGCAATCGATTAAATTGTTTCCTGAGTATCTGCCTGGTGCAAGTCAGCTACGACATTTAGTGAAAGCAGCTCAAGCTAGAAAGGATTTTATCAATGGTGCGGCTAGTGCCAAAGTATTAGGTGATGAGGAATTAACTAAAGAGCTTGTTCGATTTAATCTTGCTCTCGGAAATCAAGAGTACGAAGAAGCGTCACGTCTATCGCATCGCATTGAAGAGCGTCGTACTATTAAAGGGTTTAACGTAAACGGCACAAACTACGAAGATGCTAGAGATATTGATGATCGTTTAGGTGGTTACATTGAACTGTTTTCTACAGCAGGTAACTATTTTCTTGTACCCATATCGAGCATCCATACGCTAGAAGTTAAAGCACCTACTTCTTTGTTAGAAAGTATTTGGCGACCTGTCGAGTTTGATATCGATGGACTTGGTGAAGGCGAAGGCCATATGCCTTTGACGTATGTCGACTCAGAGACCGATGCACAAAAGTTAGGCCGAGAAACGGATTGGAAGCAGATTGGTGAGCAAGAATCTTTTGTTGGCTTGGGTCAAAAATGTTGGTTAGTCGGTGACTCAGCGCTTCCAATCTGTGATTTGACTACATTATTAGAACAGAAACAAATAGCGTAGAAATATCATGTCGTTAACCGTTTCTCTGCTCGACAAATTGATAGATAGTGATCCTCTCACTCGAGATGAGAAAGACTTCCCTGCAAGCCAGCAACAGATGTTGAGCAGCTTACTTAGAGATCTAGAGTCGATGCTGAATAGTCGTATTGGATGGAAAAATATTCCTGATGATCTTCTAGAGGTTCGTTATTCAATATTGAACTATGGGCTGCCAGATTTTTCCTCAATGCCCTATAGCAGCCAAGAAGGGCAGAATCAGCTTTGCGACATCGTTCATGATGCAATTAAAGAGTTTGAGCCGAGGTTAAGGAACCCTCATGTCCAGATTTCGGACGAGAAAAACGCTATTGATAGGGTATTGAGGTTACAGATAAATGCCACTTGCTTAATTGATAACAGTATTCATGAAGTGCGATTCAATTCTGAAGTAGAGCCGGTAAATTTAGGTATGAAACTGAGTAGAGCAAAATGAGTGAAGAGTTTCTCAAGTACTATAATCGCGAGTTAGCTTATTTGCGTCACAAAGGGCAAGAGTTTGGTGAGCAGTATCCCAAGATTGCCGCGAGACTTCGTATTAGTGAGGAACAGGTTGACGATCCACACGTAGAAAGATTGTTAGAAGGCTGCGCATTTCTAACAGCAAGGATTAGACAAAGCTTAGACAATAGTTACCCTCAGTTTACAGAGTCTTTGATGGGACAGTTATATCCGGATTTTCACGCCCCAATCCCGTCAATGTCAGTCATTAAAATGAGCTGTTCTAACTCCACTTCCTCTTATTTTGATGTAGAAGAAGGCGAGCGAGTTGTTATCGGTGCTACTGGATATCATGAATGCGAGTTTAGAACTTGTTATCCGGTCAGAATGTATCCTGTTGATGTGACCTCTGGCGTTTTTAAAAATGCGCCTTTCAAGCCAGTTGGCTCACGATGGGAAAGCAATGCTCATTCAGTTTTGAAAGTACAGCTCACGGCTCAAGATGAAGAGACTCCTCTTGGTGAAATGGGGATAGAACGGCTGCGCTTCTATTTAAACGGTCAATCTCAATTGACTTTTAAGCTCTACCAAATGCTGTTTCAAAACCTAATTGGTTTATCTGTTGTTGTGGATGGCAAAGAAGTTCGTCCTTTAACCAAAAGACATCTTTCTGAAGTAGGATTTTCAGAAGATGAGAAAGTTGTGCCATACAGTAAAAGAAGCTTTTCAGGAGCAAGATTACTTGTTGAGTATTTGCACTTTCCTGAGAAGTTTATGTTCTTTGATATCACCGAACTTGGATTATCTGAGCTAGATCTTGGAGAGCAAGTCGAACTGTATTTTTACTTTGATACCAACGATGACTGGCTTCCAAAGCAAGTGGACGAAGAAAGCTTAATGGTAGGTTGTGTGCCTGTAATCAACTTATTTAAAAGTATTATGGAGCCTAAGCGTATTCTACCAACTGAATACGATTACCACTTGTCTCCACAATACCAAGAATCTGAAAGTAATGAGGTTGTCTCAATTTCTGACGTAACGTTGAGAAACTGGAACAAAACGTACCACAATTTGCCATGTTATCACGCTGGTGAGCACACGCATTATACAAACACTAGTGAGATTTATTGGTTGATGAGACGTGAGGATAAGAACTGGGCTGGTGGGTATGATGAGCCAGGTAGAGAAACTTACATTTCTTTTGTTGATAAAAAACATCAATTGTTCAGCCCGGATAGCCGGGAAAACTGGTTAATGTACGTGGAAGCTGAGTGCTGTAACCGCAACTTAGCGCAGAAACTTCCATTTGGAGGTGGGCTGCCGCAAGTATCTTTACCGGAGGTAAATGACAATTTCGAATCTGTTCGTTGTTTAGTTTCTTTATCAGAAACTATTCGGCCAGAAATGGATGAAAGCACACGATGGCAGTTAACTAAGCTTTTAACTTTAAACCATTTTACCGAGGAAGATGGTTTAGCAACTTTGAAGCAGACCCTTAATCTCTATGCATTTTCTGGGACAGCAGAAACGAAAGCGGTAATCGATGCTTTAACTAAGTTAGAGTTTGAGCCTACTACAGGAAGAATTAGTCAGAAAGGCAAAGTTGGATTTGCGCACGGTATAAAAATTATTTTGACGGTTTCTGATCAAATTTTACCTAAAGAGCAGATCTTTCTCTTAGGTAGTGTTTTATCTGTTTACTTCTCGCAATATGCTGAAATTAACATTTTTACGCAGTTAGAAATAAGAATTAAGTCCACGGGAAAGTCTTTCCACCTATGGCCCGCATTAACTGGCGATAAGGTGTTGCTATGAGCGCGGAACAATTTTATCGAGAATTAAAGCAACATCCATTGTTTGAAGCGATTCATCTTATTGAACACGAAGTTCTGCAAGCAGAGGCGCAAATAGGAACAGATGCGTTACCGAAGCATGAAAAGCTAAACTTAAAGGTTAATCCATCATTAGGTTTTGAAAATGCTCAGCTTTGTGAACTGAAAAATATAGATGACAGCAAGTTAGAGATTGAGACCAATTTAATAGGCCTAACGGGTGAGCAAGGTGTGCTTCCCCAGCACTATAGTGAATTAGCTTTACATCGCCAAAAAGAAGGCGATACGGCTATGGTGGACTTCTACGATATTTTCAATCATCGCTTATTATCTCTTTATTATCGATGTTGGCAACTGAGTCAGCTGACTGTTCAGTCTCGTGCGCATGCGCAGGGCGCGCGTTCGCCGTTAGAAAGCTGTAAATCGGCATTAACTGGGAAAGGGAGTTCACTGTCCCGGCACTATGGTGGTGTGTTTGCTTCACCAGTGAGAAGTAAAGGTGGACTGAAAAGTATTCTTGAATGTTTATCTGGATGCCAAGTAAAAGTTCATGAATTTCAAGGACAATGGTTACACCTTACGAAAGAAGAGCAAACACGCCTTGCATCCCGAACTATGCCTGAAGGGCAGTTTGCTCAACTTGGTTTAGGAGCGTCTTTGGGTTCGAAAGCATGGAACATCAACGCGGGGACAACAATAGAATTTCTGCCAAAAGATAAACAGCTAGTTAGTAAATTGCTTCCTAACCAACCCAATATAGCAATCATTAAGAACGCTGCTTATGAGTTGATTGGAAAACATAAACAACTGAAGTGGCAGCTCACCACCAAACATAGTTTGCTACCACAAGCTTGTTTATCGAAACAGCAGGGGCAGTTAGGTATTGGTTCTGTGCTTAAAAAACACGAACGTACAAAAGATCGAACTATAACAATTACTATTTAAAGGAAATGTAATGGCTTCACTCTCACTTTCAGCGTTGGTCGAAAGATTGTCTCCTCAGGCTAAGGAAACACTTGAACAGGCAGCTGCGATGGCAAGCTCCCGAACTCATCACAGTATTGAAATGTCTCACTGGTTAATGATGATTATCCGCCATCCTGACGATATTTACTCTGAAGTTTTTGACGAATTTGATGTCGATAAAATCAAGGTTGAAACCGATATTCAAAAGGCATTAGAAAAATACAAAACAGGATGCCAGTCGGTGCCTGGGCTATCAGCTCATACGGTGACTGTTATGCAAAATGCCTTGTTGTCTGCAACCATTGAATTCAATCAAGAACAGTTGGGGTGCATCCATCTTTTATTTGCCTACTTGTCTGATGATACGTTAGTCAACATGGCTGGTTCGATTAGTCCTGAACTAAACAAGATAGAACCATCTCGCTTATTGAACTTTAAAGAAAGTAATGCGCCTCAATCAAGATCGAATGACTTAGCGCAGTCAAACGCGAATTCCGCCTTGAATCAATTTACAACAGACCTTACTGAGCAAGCTAGGGAAGGTAAAATAGATCCGGTGATTGGTAGAGATAATGAAATTCGCCTAATGATCGATATTTTATTAAGACGCCGACAAAACAACCCGATTCTTACGGGAGAAGCTGGTGTTGGAAAAACAGCCGTTGTTGAAGGTTTGGCGCAAAAGATCATTGATGGCGATGTACCTCCCGCTCTGCAAAATGTGGCAATTAAGTCTCTGGATTTGGCGTTACTGCAAGCCGGCGCAGGCATGAAAGGTGAGTTTGAAAACAGGCTTAAGAACCTTGTTAAGGAAGTAAACGACGCTCCACAGCCTATTATATTGTTCATTGATGAAGCTCATGGCCTAATTGGCGGTGGTGGGCAAGCGGGCCAAGGTGATGCGGCGAATATTCTGAAGCCAGCATTAGCGAGAGGTGAACTCAGAACGATCGCAGCAACAACGTGGGCAGAGTATAAAAAGTATTTTGAAAAAGATGCAGCTTTAACTAGGCGTTTTCAAGTCGTAAAGGTTGATGAGCCTGCCCCTGAACTCGCGATCGAAATGTTACGAGGCTTACTTGATGTAATGGCACAACACCACGATGTTCATATCACTAACCAAGCTCTCAATGCAGCGGTCCAACTGTCAGCTCGATACATTAATGGTCGTCAACTGCCAGATAAAGCGGTTTCTGTTTTGGATACGGCCTGTTCTCGAGTTGCGTTAAGTCAGTCATCTACACCGGGAGGCCTAGATGCGAAAAGAAACAAACTTAAAGCAAAGCAAGCTGAGTATGAGCATCTTAGCCAAGAGAGTCGGCTAGGAGCATCTCTTGATGTGCAGCTGCAAGGTGTCCGAAAAGAGATTGATGCGCTATCTAATGACATTATTGAATTAGAAGTACTTTGGGAAAAAGAAAAAGAATGGGTAAATGAAGCTAAGTCACTTAGAACCCAAATAATCCAGGAGGGTTCTGAAACTGCTAGAGACAAGTTACAAGAGCTTGAAAATAACCTTTCCGCTAACTCACAGCCCTTAGTTTTTTCGCATGTAAATGAAGCGCTAATCGCAGAAGTTATTTCGGATTGGACCGGTATACCGCTAGGTAAACTTCAGGATGATGAAATCCAAGCAGTATTGGGTTTGAAAGAAAGTTTGTGTAAGCGAGTTGTCGGGCAGGATCACGCTTTAGAGCTCATGTCTGAAGTGATAAAAACCGCGAGTGCGCAGCTCACGGATGAGACACGACCAAATGGTGTATTTCTCCTAACCGGACCAAGCGGAGTGGGTAAAACCGAATCGGCTTTGGCGATTGCAGAGAAAGTCTATGGTAGTGAAGAAAATGTCACGACTATCAATATGTCGGAATTTAAGGAAGAGCATAAAGTCTCATTGCTATTAGGTTCTCCTCCTGGTTATGTCGGTTATGGAGAAGGAGGTGTACTGACTGAAGCTGTTAGACGTAAACCTTATAGTGTAATTCTCCTCGATGAAATGGAAAAAGCGCACCCTGGTGTTCAAGATATTTTTTATCAGGTGTTTGATAAAGGCTCAATTAAAGACGGTGAAGGTCGAGATATAGACTTTAAAAACACTATTATTATTATGACCGCGAACACAGGGACCGAAACGACGATGTCTTTGTATTCTGATCCTGATTTATCTCCTGAGCCGTCAGCACTAAAAGATGCTTTACGCGATGATTTGTTGGTCGACTTTAAACCTGCATTTTTAGGGCGTGTGAACGTATTACCTTATTTGCCTCTATCAAGAAAAGTATTGATAGAAATAACAAAATTAAAGTTGGATAAAATTACGACTCGTATTCGTAAGCACTATAACGCTGACCTGTTTTTTGATGAGGAACTAATTAATGATATTGTAGACAATAGCAATGAGTCTGGCAGTGGTGCGCGTGTGGTACAAACAACCATAGAAAATACATTGCTTCCGAAGATTTCTCATGAAATATTGCATGCAATTCTTAATGATAAGACGTTTGATGAAATTATTGTTAAAGGTACAACTAGTGGACTTGATGTCTCAATAGTTTAACATCCTTTACACTCTCAATAATAATTGGGAGTTGGTTCATATTAACTATTATTTTTTATAAAAAACGCTTAAATTAAATCTTATTTAAAGATATAACAGGGCGTATTTAAAATGAAGTTTTTGATACATTAATCACTAATTATCACCAAACGTCAGATAATTAAATTACTACGATATATGTCAATTAATAATGCTATAGGAGATTAGCATGCAGTCTAATACGTATCTTAAATACGCAGATATTAAGGGTGAGGCAACAGCCGAGCAATACAAAGATTTGATTACACTACTATCTGTAGATTGGAGTGTAGGTCGTGAGATCTCATCATACACTGGTACAGCGATGGACCGTGAAGCGAGCGCTACTCGTCTATATGATTTGACTATCACTAAACTTCAAGACCGTTCTTCTCCTGACTTATTTAAAGAAGCGACGATTGGTAAAGGTAAACCAGCGGTTTTCCATATTACTAAGCAGGGTGAGAAGGTTGAAGAGATCATGAAGATCGAACTGACTGATGCGATGATTTCTAACTACTCAGTTTCTATCCAAGACGATCGTCCAGTTGAAACTATCACAATTTCTTACACAGAAATGATGATGACAGTGACTCCTACTGACGATAAGAACAACACTTCTGCTCCATTGGTATACGGCTACAGCGGTGTTAAAGGTCAACAAATGTAATTTTCATGCGGGGGAGTATTCCTCCGCATTTTTTTGAAAGAAGTATTTAATGAAAAGAGCAACTCAAGATAACAATTTCATCCGAATTTCTTCCCCATTCGGTAAAGATGCCATCATACTAAACTCGTTTGAGTATAAAGAAGAGATCTCAGAACTTTTTTCATTGCGTGCTAAAGCTTACTTTAATGATCAACGAAGTGAGTTAAACGAAATTATTGGTAAGGAAGTTACCATTACCCTTGAAAATAATGAGGATGTTTCTTCAAATCCTCGTTATATGCATGGTTACGTTTCTGCTGCAAGATTAGAAGGGAAAAGGGTTTCTAATACACATAAAGGCGAAAATTATAAAAACATAGAATTATTAATAGAGCCTAAATTACGTTTCGCTGAATATCGAAAAAATTGCAGAATATTTCAGCATAAAGATATAAAGGAAATTATCTCTGAAGTACTATCGGAGCATAGTGTTGCCTTTAGTTTTGAGCTAACCAAGTCCTATCCTAAATACACGTACAAAGTACAATATGAAGAATCAGATCTTGAATTTGTTCGACGTCTGTTATCGGAAGAGGGGCTATCATTTTTTTTTACACATACTAAGTCTGCCCATACGCTCAATATTTTTGATGACATCAGTTTTTATAAGCCGGGTACTGAGTTTTTAGTCGATTTTGATACAGGTACGGCGAAATCTAGCCACATTTCTTCTTGGCATGAAACGCAAATTCTGACTACTAAAGCGAGTCAAAAGTCAGGCTATAACATGCTCAAGCCTTCTTCGAATCCTAAAAATACTGCAAAGGGTGAAAGTGATTTTTTTACAGTGCCTGAAAGCGAGTATTTTGAATACATGGGTGAAATGGAGAGCAATGATCAATACGCACTGAGAAACACGCATGCAATAGAAGCACTACAGCAAAATGCATATTTGTGTCGTGGCGAGGCTACGTGCAGAACATTCAGCGTAGGCAAGTGCTTCAAGTTTAAAAAACATGAAGATAAATCTCGAGTTGGCAAAGAATATGTACTGTCTTCTGTTTTTTTGTCTGCTGCTGTTTATAACCAGACTGGTCAAGGTGGCACCGGTGCGCAAGGTGTCAAAGTCTCGTTTAGTTGTGTTGACTCAAAGACAATCCTTCGTCCTTCAGTTAACTATCCGAAACCTCAGATGAAAGGTTTGCAAACTGCAATAGTTACGGGGAACAAAGATGGTGAAATTTACATAGACAAACATGGCCGTATCAAAGTTCAGTTTCACTGGGACCGTGTTGGTAAATACGATGTAAATAGTTCATGTTGGATTCGTGTTGCGCAAAATATCGCAGGTAACGGATGGGGGTCGGTGTTTCACCCTAGAGTCGGACAAGAGGTCATCGTCGAGTTTGTCAACGGAGACCCTGATCAACCAATCGTTACGGGGTCACTATATAACGGTAGTCAACTCCCTCCTTACGCTTTACCAGAGCAAAGTTCTCAGAGTGGTTATAAATCACGCTCTGTACAAAAAGGTACATCCAATTTTAATGAGTTGCGCTTCGATGATAAGCCTGGTGAAGAGCACATTTATCTTCATGCTGAAAAACTGTTCCAAATGCTAGTTGAAGACTGTGTTGATATCGCCGTTGAAAACAGTAAAACCGAAAAAGTGACCAATGATGTTAATCAAGAGGTTGGTCAGAACGCGAGCTTGAAAGTAGGTAAAAACTTTTCGAATGAAACGGGTGAAGTACTGTCTTTTAATGCAGGAAAGAGCGTCGAGATCAAAGTAGGTGGTGCTTCTATTCAGATGTCTAGCTCTGGAGAAATCAATATCAAAGGTAATAAAATATCCATTAACGGCTCAGCTATTGCTCTTAAAGCTGGGCAAATTTCATTGAACTAAGGTGATTTAAAGTGGGTAAACCAGCCGCAATTTTGGGCAGCTTTCATCTTTGCCCTAAAAAAACAGGAAAGATACCGCATGTCGGTGGTCCCGTCGTTGTTGGTTCACCAAACGTAACGATTGGCGGGATACCTGCGGCAAGACAAGGCGACAAGCTTATTTGTATCGGTCCTCCGGATAGTATCTCAGCAGGTTCTTCTAGCGTAACAATCAACGGTAAACCAGCCGCAAGAGTCGGCGATTCAACGTCTCATGGTGGCAAAATTCTATCTGGTATGCCTACGGTTTTAATCGGAGGCTAGATGCCACTCGCATTTCAAACGCATCTTCTATCCTTTAATGGCCGTTCACACACCGTTCGCGAGATAGCTGATGATTCTTTTAGATTGTCCGAGGAAATCCGACCCCCTGACTTTGCTCAATCAATAGATGAGCATATATTAAGCCTCGTGCGCTCTGAGCGCGAGAGTCTTGAGCAAGTTGATATCAAAGGGAATCTCTGTGTTCTTTTACCATCTTCGGTAGACAAAAGCTTGCTTAAAGCATTGATAAGCGAGCTTTCTATTTTCGTTGGCCAAACTGTCAATACTGAAATTTACTTTTATCCTTATGGCCAAGCTGCATTTTTGATGGCACTAAATCGGATAAATCGTGAAGTTAATGAAACGCAAGCGACTTGGATACTGGCTATAGAGGTTACGAGCGATGTAGAAGGGCATGTCAAACCTCAAAGCTCTATCATTTTAACCAAGTGTTTTTTTCGACATTCAGGTCTTGTGCCTGATGTTGTTCGAATTGATTTAGATGCCAAACAACAACGCATCGCCGTGGACAAGGTGTTTAAGCAATTAGGAGTAAGTTGTGAACATCCACTCAGTCAATTGTATTTATCCGTTAATGAGGAAGAGCCGCAATGGTTAAACTCAATGCAATTCTTGTCTCCGTGGGTGACCGATCAAACTCAGTATCAATTTGTTGATATAAAACTTGGCGGATTGGGTGCATGTGGCGGAGTTTTAAAAGCGTTAGTGATTGATGAGCTTCAAAGAAGCAGCCCCTGCCCAGACTTTCACGTTTTGCAAGCCGACATCGAGCCAGATGGCTATGCGGTAGGAGTAATATACAATTGGCGTAGCGAATAGGTCTGGCTATTGCTTTTCCTTCTAGTAGCTGAGGTTTTAGTGATGCAAATGTTATGGGGGATTGACTCGAAACTGGCCCTTTAATGATGTTTGGAGAATGACTAGGCGCAGCTTGCTTTTCAAAATAGCTTTGCTCACCGCGTTTTTACAGTGTTCTTCTCGCTTTCTGATTAAATAGCCAGCCATAGAACACAAACCACATGAAAAGCTGTTCGACTCAAGATATCCTTACCGATATAAAATAACTTGAGTTTTGGCTTGTTCGAGATCCCACCCGTGACGCATTCCTTTTTATAAACGGTACATGGACTCTGACAGAAGCAAGCCTACTCATAGAATTGGCGGAAAGTGAATTCGAATGAAGTTTATCCACACCTCAGATTGGCATCTTGGTCGACAATTCCACAACGTATCACTACTCGAAGATCAACAAGCAGTACTCGAACAACTGATTAACTATATTGAACGCAACCCCGTCGATGCAGTTGTAGTGGCGGGAGATATCTATGACCGTTCGGTGCCACCAACGGTTGCAATAGAACTGTTAGATCGAGTCGTGAAACGCATTTGTACCGAGTTAGAAACACCAATGATATTTATATCTGGCAACCATGATGGTGCAGAAAGGCTAGGTTTCGGCTCAGAGCAAATGAAAAATGCAGGTCTCCATATTGTTAGCAACTTTGAAGATATGCTCACTCCCATCATCATAAAAACGGACTCTGCGGACGAGGTCGCGTTTTATGGTATGCCTTATAACGACCCTGAACAGGTCAGGTTTGCCTACAAAGCCTCGGTATCCACTCATGATGAGGCTCATCAATTGCTTGTTGAGCAAATTAAAGAGCGCTTTATCTCTAAGCAAAAGCGCGTGCTCGTGAGTCACTGTTTTGTTGATGGGGCTATCGAGTCAGACTCTGAACGACCATTATCTATTGGTGGTTCTGATCGCGTGAGTCATGAACACTTCTTAGATTTTGACTACGTCGCACTTGGTCATTTGCATCAGCCTCAAAAGAAAGGCGCAGAGCATATCCGTTACTCTGGCTCTCTCATGAAGTATAGCTTTGGTGAACAGAACCAGAGAAAAGGTTTCACGTTAGTTGAACTGGACAAGAAAGGATTCGTTTCTGCAAAGCATATTGATCTTACGGCTCCTCATGAAATGCGTATTGTAGAGGGCGAGCTGGATAAAGTTATTGAGCAAGGGAAAACAGACCCCAAGAATGAAGATTATTTGTTAGTTCGTTTGATGGATAAACATGCGATTTTAAACCCAATGGAAAAACTTCGTTCAGTGTATCCAAACGTTTTACACCTTGAGAAACCTGGCATGTTAATTGGGGTAGAGCAGGAAATGGCGCAAGCAAAGTTGGCGCGAAGCGAAATTGATATGTTCGGAGATTTTTTTATTGAGGCGCAAGATAGCCAGTTGTCTAAAGAGCAAAAGCAAGCTGTTACTGACATTATTAAGCAATTATCACAGCAATAGGGACCAAAGATGAAACCAATTAAACTAACCATGCAAGCCTTTGGTCCGTTTGCAAAAACTGAAATCATTCATTTTGAGAAGCTTGGCAGTAACCCTCTATTTTTGATTAATGGTCCTACAGGTTCCGGTAAAACGTCGATCTTAGATGCCATTTGCTTCGCCCTTTATGGTGAAACCACAGGTAATGAGCGACAAGGTATTCAGATGCGGTGTGACTTATCCGCGCAAGACTTACCAACCGAAGTAGTTCTCGAATTTTCGTTACACGGCAAACAATACCGAGTTGTTCGATCCCCTGAGCAGGAAGCGCCCAAGGCCCGTGGTGAAGGGATGACGATTAAAAAGCACACTGCGGCTCTTTATGAACTCGGTGAGACTGAAACGCTTATCACCAGCAAGACGACTCAGGTTAAAACTGAAGTTAGCAATATTATTGGCTTGAATGAAACTCAATTTCGTCAAGTTATGGTGTTGCCTCAAGGAAAATTCCGAGAACTGTTGCTTGCTAGCTCTAAAGAGCGTGAAGAAATTTTTGGCCAGCTCTTTCAAACTGACATATATAAAAAAATTGAGTACGCGCTCAAAGATAAAGCGAGTGCAATTAGTAAAGCGAAAGGCGAATTTGATAATCAAATTCGAGGTGCTTTACAAGTTGCAGAAGCGAGTTCTGAACAAGAACTATTACAACAACTGGAACAAGTAACTAAGCAATTAGAGTCTGATAAAAAGAATGAGCAAGCAGCGTTAGATAAGCTCAATACTGCTAAATCTGAATTGCAAAAAGCGGAAACCTTGAATGGAGAGTTTTCGAAACGAGAGCAAGCAGAAAGCGCACTCAAGCTGCATCTAGAACACGCAGATTCGATAAAAGCTCGTCAACAGCAATTAGAAAACGCTAAAAATGCCAATAAGATAGAGTTGCCCTACATCTCATTACAAAATGCAAAAGCTCAAACGCAAGAGCTTAGGCAAAAAATCGTAGCTTTGGAAGAGAGTCTCGAAAAAGCTAATGTCGTTGCGAGAGAACAAGAAAACTTGCAGCAAAGTGCAAAAGAGGCAGCGGCAAAGGTCCCGCAGTTAACGCAACTGCAGTATCAGCTTGAAAGTATGAAAAACAAGTTGGTCGAGAAAGACAATTTGGAAAGTAAAATAACGGCGGGTTATCAACAAAAACAACAATTTGAAGCAACGTTAAAACAGTACATAGAACTAAAAGATAAGTTAACGTTACAGGCCCAGCAGGGACAGAAGGAGCTAGAGAAAGCACGAGTTGATGTTGCGCTTATTGGCAGCATCGATGCGGAAATAAAACAAAAACAACGGCTGTTACAGGATCTACAAAAGCTGCATGATCTTACTTTAGAGCTCTCTAAACTCAATGCGCTAACTGTAGGCAAGCAGCAGTCACTACACGAAGCCAGTCAGCGCTATATGCAGCGTCAACAAGCCGCTGATACGATAGAGCTTAAGTGGCACAACGCTCAAGCGGCAGTATTAGCGCAGCGACTAAAAGCAGGTGAAGCATGCCCGGTGTGTGGTAGCGAAACGCATCCTAACCCCGCAACGTTTGTTGAAGAAGCCGTTACAAAAGAGCAAGTTCAGGCGGCTAGAGCTAAAGAGCGAGAAGCTCAAACCTTGTTGAACCAACTAAGCAATCAGCTAGAACAACATAACGTTGTCATTAGTCAGTATCAGAATCAGTGTAACCAGTTGAAAGAGGAGTTGGGTGAGTATGCTACATCTGAGATCTCGACGGTTCAAAATGATTTGCAAGCGATCAATGCTCAACTCCTACGTCTACAAGCTATTGATATTGAAAAGCTAGAAAAGAACGTTGAACAGCTTAATCAACGCTGCGTCGTGGGTGAAAATAAAATTCATGAGCTGCAGAATAAAATGGCGGCAAATGAATCAACCGTTAAAGCGAACCAAGAACAATTGGCTCAATTACAAGCTTCTATTGACCCAAAATACAGTTCCGCTGACTTGCTTGAACGTGAAATTTTGCTGACAAAAGAGCAAATTCTGAGTTTGAACACAGGCTTAGAAAAGGCGCAAACCGCTTTGCAGCAAGCGATATTGGAGAAATCAAATGCGGAAAGTCACTTAGCGACGAACAAGCAGTGGTTATCTGAGTCAGAGCAAAAACTTAGCCAAGCAGAATTAGCGTGGAATGAGGCACTACAGGCGAGTAAATTTGAGGATGAAAGCCATTATCTAAGTAGTCGAGTGGGAGATGATGAACTTCAAGCCTGGCAGCAAGAAATAGACAGCTTCAAACAGGCACAAACCAAGCTTGAGCAAACACTACATGATTTAAATCATGCATTGAAAGATCTTGAAAGGCCTAATTTAGAGTCGTTTAACGATAGGTTAACCACTCTGCAGGCGCAATATATTGAAGTAAGGAATCAACTTGATACCACACGCTCAATATTTGAACGTCTTGAAAAGGTTCGTAAAGATATTGCCGTGTTGCATGAGAAAAATAGTAAGTTAGAAGAAGAATACAAAGTCTTTGGTACGTTGTACGACGTTGCTAGCGGTAAAACAGGCAGCAGGGTTAGCCTACATCGCTTTGTTCTTGGTGTACTGTTGGATGATGTGCTGATTCAGGCCTCTCAACGCTTAAGCCTTATGAGTAAAGGGCGCTATATTCTTGCTCGAAAAACAGAGGGCTTCAAAGGCGCTGCGGGTCGCGGCTTAGATTTAATGGTTGAAGATGGCTACACAGGAAAAACGCGTGATGTTGCGACACTTTCCGGCGGTGAATCATTTATGGCAGCGCTTGCTCTGGCACTTGGTTTGTCGGATGTTGTGCAATCCTATAGTGGCGGTATTCGTTTAGACACTTTATTTATTGATGAGGGCTTCGGTAGTTTAGACCCAGAGTCTTTAGATCTTGCTATTCAAACGCTAGTGGACCTGCAACAGACTGGGCGCATGATCGGTGTTATTTCTCACGTTTCTGAGTTGAAAGAACAAATGGCGCAGAGGATTGATGTAGAACCATCAAGACTTGGTTCAACGGTGTCGATTAAATCTCAATGTCGCTTCGCTGTCTAATTCAGTGACTACTGTTAGATCAAAAAGCCCCTAATGTTGGGGCTTTCTGACTAAGTCGCTACTGTTCGCAAAAGTGGCCTTCTTTTGGCGATTGGGTAATCGCATATTCGCCATCGAGGTTGCGATAAACAATCGTGTTCCAAACAGAGCCATCATCCAATTCAAACTCAATAGCATAGTTGACGCCACTAACGATTTGCGCGTGAACATTCAGTATTTGTTTAAACGACGCTATTGTGTCCATTTTCTTTAAAACAAAGGCCATTGCCTTTTGTGCATCAGGGGTCGCGTTAAACTCATTCCACCCACCTGGCATGTTTCCTTGTGCATTACATACATCTGCCGAGGTCGTTAATTGTGTCGTTTCGCTCGGCTTTTCCTGCTGACAACCTGCAAGTAACACCAAAAGTGCACAAACTGACACTGTTTTTAATTTCATAACAATAACCTCTGTCTATAACGCAACGTATTATAGGAGGGTGATATGCCTACGAATGTCTATGTTGTGCAAAGTTTCTATATGCATAGGGTTAAATGCTGACAAAATATACAAGCATGGTCAGCTTGTAAGTCAAAAATAGAGCAATCTTGTTAACGATTTGCTGAGATGACGAGGTTTCGGTGTTCAGCGCGCTATTGATGATGAAGAATTGTGATGTGTCCCTATTAGGGCGATGGTGCGGCTTAGTGATCGATTTGTTATCTTCTAGAGTAAAATCAATCACTAATTAAAATTTAGGTGTTGTATGAAATCGATAAAAATATTTTTACTTTTGTCACTTGCAACTTTATTTGGTTGTACCTCGAAGCCGGATGGGGTGGAACCCGTGAATAATTTCGATTTAGAGCCATATCTAGGTAAGTGGTACGAAATTGCACGCCTAGACCATTCATTTGAGCGAGGCTTATCCAACGTTACCGCTGAGTATCAGGTTCGCGAGGATGGTGGGGTTAAGGTGATAAACCGTGGATATTCCGAAGAAGAGCGACAGTGGTCAGAAGCTGAAGGCAAAGCTTATTTTGTTGAAGATAAAACGGTTGGACACTTAAAGGTTTCCTTTTTTGGGCCAATATACTCTTCTTACATTGTTTTTGAGCTAGGTGAAAACTATGACTATGCGTTTGTTTCCGGTTACAACCACGACTATTTGTGGCTACTGTCTAGAACGCCTAACGTTGATGAGAAAGTAGTGGAGCGCTTTAAGTACGTAGCTAAAGAGAAAGGTTTCGCTATAGACGAGCTCATTTTTGTTGAACAAGAGAAACAAAGACAGCTTTAAGTTCATCAGCGTGGCTGAAAAAGCGGACAGAGGGGAAGCTTCCTAATTAAGAGCTCAGTTTGTCATTTCGCTTAACAGTAATTTGTTACCGCGTAACTCAATGTGGTCAAAATGGATATAGCCCCATCATTTGTGATTACTCGTGATGGGGCTTATATAAATTTGAGTGAGCGTCGAAAGGTTGATCTATCAACAAACGGTTATGGTTTACTTAATCAAACGAACGATCAGGGAACCTGGTGCTCGAATAGATTCAACATTGTGGCTAAGTACTGTGCCGCTTGTTGGGGCGGTGTAGCGTTTAATCTCAGCGCCAAAGCTGTCGTATTGAATCGCAAGAAGTTGGCCTTGCTCGACAAAATTCATCAAACTGACATGAGGCAGTACAAAGCCGCCGTGTGTCGCTTTCACACTGATGATTTCGTTTCCTTCCAAGCATGACGTAATAGGGTCCATATCACCTTCAACAATGTTATGCTTTTTCAGCACATTAAAAATGCCTGTTACAGTTCGACTGATAAGTTCTTGCTCGGTATATCGCCCCATACCTACTTCAACAGTAATACTTGGGACACCATGGTTATTCCAGACCGTTTCAAGGACGCCAGCATCTCCAGGATCATTTAAAATCGCATCAGGATTAATGAGGCGAGCCATTTCTAATGATTGCTCGATTCGGAAATCTGCAAACACGTAAAGTGGATAGGCCGCACCACTGGTTTGAGTGTGAAGGTCAATGGCTAAATCAGCATTTGGCTTGAGCAAATCATTCCACAATGCATATAAGTAACGTTGGGCCTCATTGCCGTTTTGGTCACCAGGAAAAAAGCGGTTTAAGTTTGCAGGAGACGCATCAGGGTCTGCGGAATAGAAATCGCGGCTGTGGTTTAGCATACCAGGCATGTTAATGGTTGGAACAATAGTGACAGTACCAGCGACTTCAGTGCCGATGAGCTCTCGAGCAGTTTTCTGCGCTGCTAACACACCATTGTACTCATCACCATGAACCCCTGCGGTAATCATGATCTTCTTGCCAGGTTTTTCACCTTTGAACACTAGCACAGGTAGGTGTTGCCACTGAGAGAGAGCATTCGTTGCGATGCGAAACCAAAACTTATGCTCGCCCGAATTTAGGTCTGCTACATTGAGAGACTGAATCACTTGATGACCTTGAATCACGTCATCGAGAAATTGTGTTGCCATTAAAGTTACCACTCCAAAACCATAAGCTAATCTAAAACCTTAGCGTCGTCATACCATGAATATTAATAAGGCGAGAACATGTCTCGCCTTAATTACCAATTGGTTTCGTTTTACGCAAAACCCATAATATGAGCTGCGATAACGACGATACTTGATAGGGTAAAGAGTAATAGAATAAATCGCCAGCAGAATTTTGCCCAGTCACCCCAGTCGATACGGCAGACACCAAGCGTTGCCATGAGAGATGCCGAAGTAGGGACGATAACGTTAGTAAAGCCATCGCCAAGTTGGAATGACAAAACTGCCACTTGGCGCGTAACTCCTGCAATGTCTGCCAGAGGGGCCAGTAGAGGCATCGTCAGTGCCGCTTGTCCAGAGCCCGAAGTGACGAAGAAGTTGAAGATAGATTGGAATACATACATTAACCATGCCGCAGCCACGTCAGGAAGCCCGCTAATCACGCCGCCAGCACTGTTTAGAATTGAGTTCAGTACACTCGCTTCATCAGTTGTACCACCACCAAGGATCAACAATACACCTTTTGCACAACCCACTAATAGGGCAGGTGCAAGCATAATAGCTGCACCTTCTTTAAATGCATCAGCTGCGCAGTTTAGCGTCATACCGTTTAGGCGGAAAATCGTACCGATGATCGCGACAACAAAGCCCATAGTGAAAAATTGAGACGCGATTTCTGGGATGTACCATGCGTTAGCGACTACGCCCCAAACAACCCACACCGTGGTCGCAATAACCGTAAGGATAACGAGTGTGTCACCTAGGTTCCAACGAGAATCTTGATTGCCAAGCTCTTGCTGACGGAAATACTGGTCTGTGCGATGGCTGTAAGAAAGTTTAGGATTTGACTTCACACGAGCGGCGTAGATCATTGTGAAAGCGATACCGATTAACGTAAAGCCAGCCCATAACCCCATGCGTACTGTCATGCCGGATAAAACAGGTACACCCGCAATGCCTTGCGCAATAGCTACGGAAAAAGGGTTCATCCAAGAAGTAGCGAAGCCAATTTGAGTCGCAACATAGGTAACCATTACCGTAGTGATACCATCATAACCAAGGCGAACCATAAGCGGCGCGATAATAATCGCAAACGCTACGGCTTCTTCACCCATACCAAATACCGCACCGCCTAGCGAGAACAGCAAAAATAGCACTGGAATGAATAGCGCTTCGTTACCTTTGGTCTTATCGATAAGGCGCAGGATACCGTTATCGATTGTGCCTGTGCGCATTACAACGCCGAAAGCACCGCCGATAACCAACATGAACATAATCACGCCGATTGCGCTGCCCCATTTAGAGCCAGAAACTAGCCCTTCGAAAGGGAAGTTCATCAGACCAATGCCACCACCAGAAGCAAACAGGCCAACCTTGTTGTAAACCAGTTCACCGTTTTCGTCGGTTGCATAAGAGAAAGAAGAAGGATCGATAACTGTGCGAGTTTTTTCTGCACCGTCGACCATGTAGGTCACCTGTTGGCTATCAAAATGACCAGCAGGAATTAAGTAGGTAAGAATCGCAGCAAGAATACCAACAATGAAGATCAAAATGAGGGTATCTGGCATCTGCCACGACTTAGGGGTAGCAACCGAGTCTGCTGGTTGCGCATGTGTGTGAGACATAACTTACTTCACGTCAAATTCAATAAAGCATGAAATATCGATAAAATAGAATAAAAAGTCAATATTAATGCTTATGTTGAACTATAAATTCATCAAATATTTGAAGTGAAGTTAATTTGATTGTTTTGTGGTCAAATGTTGGGTTAATGTTTCAATATGTGTTGAGTTTGGATGATTCACGAGCTTTCATAGTACATCTACAGGTGATCTAATCACTTGATTTCTGTCTGTTCTGCATAAAAAGCAGCGACATCACGAAGGTCTTCATCATTTAACATTTTTAACTGTGCTGCCATCATTTCTGCAAGTGGCCCTTTACGCTCACCGGCTTGATAAGATTTCATTGCATTGTAAAGGTACTGAGCATTTTGACCAGCAAGGCTTGGATAGGTGTTGTTCGTTGCGATGCCTGTAACACCGTGACAATAGACACAGCTAGGTGATTTGATTTTACCTTTATCAGCATCACCAAACGGCTCGGCATGGATAGCGGAAGAGAAAATAAAAGAGATTAGAAGTACAAATCTGAGCATGGAGGTTATCTATTCGCTAAAAATCATGCCGATACAATAAAGCTTCCCCTTAGGGGAAGCTCAATGATCAAAATCAAATTAAAGTAGAGATTTTATACTTGATAAGAAAGTGTCGATGTCTTTCGCTGAAATATCTTTATGAGTTACAAAACGAATTGGATTTCCAGGGGTTATCGTGATGTTTTGTTCCTTTAGTTTCGCAGCGATACTTACTATGTCCACTTGAGGATCAAGCTTCGCGAACACGATGTTCGTTTGAACAAATTCAGGGTTGACTGAAAAACCAGGCAGTTCTGCTAAACCTTCCGCTAAGGTTTTTGCGTTGATGTGATCTTGTTTTAGCTGTTCCACTTGTTCGGTAAGGGCAAGTTTGCCTGCTGCGGCAAGAATACCCGCTTGACGCATACCACCGCCGACCATCTTTCTTAAGCGACGTGCTTTTGCGATGTAGTCTTTGCTACCAAGTAGTAGCGAGCCAACAGGGGCAGCCAGACCTTTCGACAGACAGATCGTCATTGAATCAAAGTACTGACCGATCTCTTTTACCGGAACATCAAGTGCAACGGCTGCGTTAAAAACGCGAGCGCCATCTAGATGCATCTGCAAGTTATGTTTATTCACGAAGTCACGTGCTTCTGCTAAGTAAGACAGAGGTAGTACTTTACCATTAATTGTGTTTTCCAAGCTGAGAAGCTTAGTGCGAGCAAAGTGATAATCATCTGGTTTAATCGCAGCAGCCAGTTTATCAAATGGTAGCGTGCCATCTGGGTTATTTTCGACTGGTTGAGGTTGAATTGATCCCAAAACCGCCGCGCCACCAGCTTCGTATTTGTAGTTATGTGCTTGTTGCCCACATAGATATTCATCTCCCCGCTCGCAATGCGCCATTAAACCGAGCAGATTGGCTTGAGTGCCTGAAGTGGTAAACAAAGCTGCTTCGAAACCAGCAAGCTGCGCAGCAAATTTTTCAAGCTCATTGACCGTAGGGTCATCACCATAAACATCATCCCCAACGGGGGCCTTAAACATGGCTTCTCGCATGGCTTGGGTGGGCTGTGTAACGGTATCTGATCGAAAATCCATGAATGTCTCCTTGGTCAAAGTCCTAAATATATCCGCAAAGGCGCGCTTTGCTTAAGCAAGCGATCGTTTTGGCATCGGTGATCGTGCCATCGACTATCTTTTCTTCGAGTTGCTTGATTGACAAGGTGACGACCTCAATCACTTCGTCTTCATCGCACTCGTAACGGTTTGTTTTGTTGAGCTTTTCGGCAACAAATAGATACTGTATCTCATCACAAAATCCGGCAAGAGGGGTGACTTGGCCGAGAGACGTGAATTTCTCTGCGCTAAACCCAGTTTCTTCCTCTAACTCTCTTTTGGCGCAGCAGAGTGGCTCTTCGTTGCCTTCTCTGGTACCAGCAGGAAGTTCCAATAGCCATTTATTAAGTGAAGGCCGAAATTGGTGGACAAGGACAATGTGACCCTCCGCTGTAATAGGGAGAATCACCGCAGCACCCGGATGATGGATTGTGGTGTGCGTAATTGCCTGTCCTGTAGGAAGCACAACGTCTTCTTCAATCAGAGAAATTTGCTTCCATTTATGAATTATCTTGCTCATGCAGTTATAAACCCTAGCTGTTACCGCATTTTTGACGTTTTTCGACATTAACCACAAATGGTGGGAAACAAAAGCAAAAAATACTGCAACACGACGAAAGCGTTTGCACTTTAAGTGAGCAATGTCTCATAAATGGAAACTTTGATTGCTTCGTCAAGAAGGGGAAAAGCATCTGCTATAAGGGGAATTCGACAAAATACATTTGTAACAAAGTTATAACAAGTGTATAAAAATGTTAACGCAATACCACTTCAGCAGCCGGAGAACGTATGACACAAACCTTATTTACCTCAAATGCCGAAAAAGCGCTTCTCTCAGAACGCATCAATAAATTGGCGAAAGCGTTAACGGATGGCGTTTATGAGCGTGAACATACGATCAAGCTCTGCCTTCTTGCTGCACTTGCTGGTGAAAGTGTTTTTCTTTTAGGTCCCCCTGGTATTGCAAAAAGCTTAATTGCCAAACGACTCATCCAAGCGTTCGATAACAGCAGTTACTTCGAATACCTGATGACGCGCTTCTCAACCCCTGAAGAGGTGTTTGGGCCACTGAGTATCCAAGAGCTAAAAGACAACGGCCGTTATGTTCGCTTAACTAAAGGGTATTTGCCAACTGCACAAGTCGTATTTTTGGATGAAATCTGGAAGGCGGGCCCTGCAATTCTTAATACATTGCTGACAGTGGTTAATGAGAAAACATTCAAAAATGGCAGCGATATCGAGCGTGTGCCAATGCGCTTGTTGGTATCGGCTTCCAATGAATTACCCGATGAAGATAGTGGATTGGATGCGCTCTACGACCGCATGTTGGTGCGTGTGTTTGTGAATCGAATTCAGAATAAACAAAACTTTAAGTCGATGTTGACTGTGGGCACATCGCAAGAGGCACAAGTACCAGAAGGCCTAGCGATAACTGATGAAGAATATCATCAATGGCAACAACAGCTCGACAAATTGACGTTAACCGACAATGCATTCGAAAAGCTTTTCCAGCTTAAAACGATGTTAGAAAGCAAAGTTGAAGCTCAGTTTGGTGATGTGGCCAATACCGATATGTATGTCTCTGACCGCCGCTGGAAGAAAGCCGTGAAGTTGTTAAAAGCGAGCGCGTTTTTTAATGGTCGCGATGAAATAAATCCGCTTGACCTTTTACTGCTGCAAGATTGTTTATGGAACAGTCCTGAATCGCGAGATGTGGTACGTGAAGTGGTTCAAGAGTTCGCCTTAAAACATGCATTTGATCAACAAGACGCGGAGCAGGAAATCGAGTACTGCCGTGAGTCTTTGGTTGATGTCCAACATGAACTAGAAGATGCCTACCGCATGACGTTAACGTCTGAAGCGGCCACGGGTATTTTGCGTAAAGAAACCATGCGCTTTGATACCTCTAAAGCCAAGATGTACAAAGTTGGCGCAGCCGTTAACTTAGTTAAATTGGTTGTCTTGCAAAGCAACATGTCGGTTTCAGAATCAGAAAAAGGTGATAGCCGCTGGGTTTATGTACCCAAAGATGAGTTAGATCGAGTCATTAAAGAGGGAAGCGGTGATGTGTATGGTTACGTCAATCAAAACACCAACATGTGCCGTTTACGATTTGATGTTGACGCGGCGAATAACCTAGTTATCCGTGATATCGCGAACCGAGGCATTTTGGTTAGCCTAGTGACTCAAGAGGGCTTGGATGTAGAGCTTTACCAAAAGTGGTTAACGCAGAGCGAAAAAGCCGTAAATCAGCTTAGTGAGGCAGAACACCATATGCGCAAGGTGAAAGCGAACTTTCATGATGCGCTTCCGCATAGCTTTGTTGATCCTGAACTACCCCGCCTTATGGAGTCGAGTCTACAACAGGTCAGTCAGAGACTTGAATCAATCCAAGCAGAAAGTGAAAAAGTTATCCAACGCTTTAAAAACTTAAATCAGTTTTTCTCATAAGGAGACGACATGCTAGGTGCAGACGGACTTAACCTCGCGCTGATGGTGGCCGACTCCGGCATCATCGATAGCGCAGTTAATGATTTGATGGCTCGTTCACAAGTCATGATGATGGCAGAAAACCGAGGTGTTAAATCTTCGGTCAAAGGTCACTTGTTAAAGTGGCGAGGCAGCGTCAAAAAACGGATCACCAAGGTATGTGAGACAGAGCGTTTCCAACAAGAGCTGTCTTTATATCAAGAGGTTATTCATTGGGATGAAGAGGCGTTTTTTGAAAACATCGAAGATGTGATTAAAAAGCTGGAATGGCACTCTGCGTTTTACATGCAAGCTCGCCGAATGATGGAAAAGAACAAAGGGATGAATAACCCTATGTTCCCTCATTACTTTTGTGATCAATGGTACAAAAGCCTCACCGATGCTATAAAACAAGCGCAAGTAAGCGAGCTTGAAGCCAATAAAGAAAAGGTGCTGAATGACCTGTATCAACGTATGGAAACCATGCGTAATATGGATAAAGTCACGGAGTCGGGTGACGCTGAAAGTGTAGGGCGCCTGTGGGATATGGCATCTGCCAAGTTGAGTAAAACAGACTTAACGGTGATGAAACGCCATGCTGAGTTTCTGAAGAAGCACCAAGGCTTGCAAGAAATTGCGGAGCAACTCGGTCGTATGGCGGGGCAAGTAAATGATCCTGAACTAAATCGTGCGCCCACTGAAGAACTTCAATTGGTCGAAGAGAAAAGTGATGAGGCGACGGATGATATTGTCGGTATTCACGAAAGCGATGATCTAAATAAGCTACTTCCCAACGAAACGATGTTTTTGGCGTATCCTGAACTTGAAGTTGTGTTCTATAAACACTTAGTTGATAAACGGCTCATGAACTATCGTACACAAGGCAAATCGCGCACGTTACGTAAAGTTAAAGCTCACCGACCTGACCATAAAGCGGTAGATATCGAAAAAGGCCCCTTCATTGTTTGTGTGGACGCGTCCGGTTCCATGAGTGGCTTTCCTGAGCAATGCGCCAAAGCCATGGCTTATGCTCTGATGCAAATCGCACTAGCGGAGCAACGTGATTGCTATGTCATTATTTTTTCTACGGAACACATTACCTACGAACTAACCAAACAAGATGGTCTGCGCGAGGCGGCGGACTTTCTAACTTATAGCTTCCATGGTGGTACAGACTTAGAGCCAACTTTGATTAAATCTATCGACTTGATGAGCGGTGATAAATATAAAAACGCAGACATGGTAGTCATTTCCGACTTTATCGCGCCAAAACAACAAGACGAGTTACTGGCCAAAGTGGATGCGCTCAAAGCGAAGAAAAACCGTTTTCACGCGATTAGCTTATCGAAATACGGAAATCCTGCATTAATGTCGATGTTTGATCACACTTGGTCTTATCACCCTAATGTTGTGGGAAGATTGCTAAAAAGGGTCAGCAACTATTAAACGCCTTAATGTTTCATGGGACAAAACGAACTGAAAGCGAGATTTATATTGCTTCGTTTTAAGCCAATAAGATCGAACTTTGGTCGAATTGACTTAAAAGAAATCAAACGAACAGAAAATGAAATGTTTTTGTTTGACTATCTTCTCTCAATCCGTAAAGTAGCCACCAACGCAACGGGGTAGAGCCCTGAAGCGTAATAAAAAGGCGCCTTGGCAGAGTGGCTATGCAGCGGATTGCAAATCCGTGGACCTCGGTTCGACTCCGGGAGGCGCCTCCATTATTCTTTTGAGAGCGAATGGCTTTCGAGAATAAATGCGACACTAGCTCAGTTGGTAGAGCGCAACCTTGCCAAGGTTGAGGTCACGAGTTCGAACCTCGTGTGTCGCTCCAAATTATTCAGATATGGCCATGGCGGTATCTCGATGCCAAGTGCATCAACTTAAAACCAGCGAAAGCTGGTTTTTTTGTATCTGAAGACTGATAAATTCACACCATCTCTTTTTCATTACCTGTGAGCTTAGCAACCCCATCTCTGTCACGAGTTTCTGATATTAAGTGTGACCCGATGTTTCGCACCTCAGCCAATTTCAGTTTACAATACGGGCTTCCAAAGGATTTGACGAAGACGCATGAGAAATACCGACGATTACATCATTTTTTATCACTTGATCGAGCAAGGTTCATTCAGTGCTGCCGCGAGACATATGTCACTGACCAAATCGGTCGTCAGTAAACGGATTGCCAAGCTTGAACAAGAGCTTGGTGTACAGCTTCTCTACCGAACAACGCGAACGCTAACGTTGACTGAAGCAGGACGAGCGTTTTTTACTCATGCAAAAGCGGTTTATCAAGCGGTGGCAACGGCGGAAGAATCCATTGTGGGTTTAGGTAAAAACTTATCTGGAAACATTAAAATTTCGGTGCCTACTATCTCTGGTGAATTAATTCTTCCTCAAGTGATTAATGAATTTAATCAGAAATACCCAGACATCAATATCGATATGGATCTAGATAATCGTTTCGTCGATATCGTGAATGAACGTTTTGATTTGGCAATTAGAACGGGTGTGTTGCCAGATTCTAGTCTGATTGCAAGAAAGCTGGTGGATGCAAATTGGATCATTTGCGCGTCACCCCAATACCTAGCTAAACATGGCATACCTAAACAACCTCAAGCCTTGGCTAAACACAATTGTTTAGTCTATTCCTACCAAGAAACCGGAGCGCATGAGTGGGCGTTTAAAGATGGAGACGAGGTATATCAAATCACCGTCGACGGTAACCTCTGTACTAACAATTCTTCTGTATTGAGAAATGTGGCGCTGTTAGGGCAGGGAATCATCTATGTGCCGCGTGTATTGGTTTATGAAGACTTAAAGCAAGGCAGTCTGATTCAGTTATTTAAAGACGAAACAGCCAAATGTTTGGGTATTTATGCGGTGTACCCTTACACTCGTCAGCAACCAGAAAAAATTAAGATCTTTATCGATCATCTATACACAAGCTTTCAAAGTCAAAACCATCGATTTTAAGCCAATAACTCAACACCGATCGTTATGTTGGTGTTGAGCTTATGTTTCCATCTTCATTTCTAAGAGTCCTCTTAAATTTAGGAGCTTACGCTTCTCCTCGTTTTCTTCACTAATATTGATAACAAGATACCCCGCACAACTGTTAACAAATGGTTTTGCTATTGTTTCTTTTAAGAAACGGTCTGTTTCTTACGTTAAATTTCTCAAATGTGAAAGATAAGTAACAGAAAAATAAAGAATTATTTTGTTTGTTGTTTATTGATTACGTATTGTTCGTCCGCCTGACATAGACGCAGAGAAATGGACTGCTTATAGTGGCTCAAACGCCATGCCTGCCGCTAAGCGGTGTTGTGAGCGAAGTACAATAACTAGAGATACGGATATGAAACAAAAGCAGCTGATTGAAGAATTTAAAACCATCGTGGGGGAAGAAAATGTTCTAACCGACGAGGTTAAAACGAAATATTACCGCTCGGGGTTTCGTTCGGGTAGTGGTAATGCGCTTGCTATCGTGTTTCCTAACACTCTTCTAGAACAATGGAAGATTATTAAACAGTGTGTTGAAGCAAACTGCATCATTATCATGCAGGCGGCTAAAACAGGTTTAACAGAGGGCTCAGCTCCGAGTGGTAATGATTATGATCGCGATGTGGTTGTGATCAATATTACCAAAATCAAGAAGATTCACTTATTAGATGGTGGTAAGCAGGCGGTTTGCTTGCCTGGTGCGAGCTTACACTCTTTGGAAAAAGAGCTGAAGGCAGTGAATCGAGCACCGCATTCTATCATCGGTTCTTCATCGCTAGGTGCCACTGTGGTCGGTGGTATCGCTAATAACTCAGGCGGTGCGCTAGTTAAGCGTGGTCCTGCTTATACGGAACTGGCGATCTACGCGCAGGTCGATAAGCAAGGCCAGTTACATTTGGTGAACCACCTTGGTATTGAAGGATTAGGTGAAACGCCAGAAGAAATTCTAACAAATCTGCAAGAAGGGAACTTTGACCCAGCGAAGATAATTCATGATGAGCGAATGGCATCAGACAAGGAATACGATGAACGTGTTCGAGACGTGACTTCTGACATTCCTTCTCGCTTTAATGCCGATGAACGCCGATTATTTGAAGCCAGTGGCTGCGCTGGCAAGTTGGGTGTTTTTGCCGTTCGGGTTGACAGCTACCCAGTACCCGAAAAAGAGCAGGTTTTTTACCTTGGCACCAATGACCCTGCGAAACTAACGAAGTTGCGAAAAGACTTCTTATCTACGTTTGATAACTTGCCTGAGATGGGAGAATACTTGCATCGAGATATCTTCAACATGGCAGAGAAGTACGGCAAGGATGTGTTCTTATCAATCGACTTGTTAGGCACAGATAAGCTGCCAAAAATGTTTGCACTCAAAGCTAAGGTAGAAAACTTCTTAGAGCGCATCCCGTTTGTCAGTAAATATCTGCCAGACACCATTTTGTACTACGCGAGCAAGTTGTTCCCACAACACTTACCAGAGCGAATGCTGGATTTCCGTGACAAGTATGAGCATCACCTGGTATTGAAAATGAGTGATGGTGGTATTGCTGAAGCACAAAAATACCTCAAAGAAGTTTGGGCTGTTGAAGACGACTGTGATTTCTTCGAGTGTACGCCGGAAGAGGGTAAAAAAGCTTATTTACATCGCTTTGCAGCAGCAGGTGCAGCAATTCGTTACGAGACGATTCACCGAAAAGACGTAGAAGACATCGTTGCACTTGATATTGCATTGCGACGCAATGATGAAGAGTGGCTAGAAACTTTGCCTGAAGAGGTGAGTAAGCACCTTGTTCAAGCGCTCTATTATGGTCACTTTATGTGTTACGTCTTCCATCAAGATTACATTTTCAAAAAAGGGACTGACACGAAGTTGATGAAAAAGCTGATGCTAGAGCACCTCAATAGCCGTGGTGCCAAATACCCAGCAGAACATAATGTGGGTCACTTGTATGAAGCCGAAAACTCGTTGCAGAAGTTTTACCACGAATTAGACCCAACCAATACCTTTAACCCTGGTATTGGTAAAATGGACAAATATAAGCGCAATTGTAACTGCTGTGCGTAATGTGCTGTCTCACTATGATTAATAATCGTTGTTCATCGTTCAAATGATGAGCATAAGATAAGCCCTGATGACACTTGTGACATCAGGGCTTTGTGTTTTGGGTCTTTTATTGATGACTGGTATCGGCGTTGAAACAGCGACTAAAGAGCACGTACCGCGGCGGCGGCGATGATGCCTGCTGCAATTGCTGGTAGAGGCTTTTTCACGATGAACATGACAACAGCAGTAGAAAACAGTGCTGCTCTAGCACCATTATCACCCTCTACTGCTAGCGGAGCTAAAAGGGCAACCAGTACGGAGCCTGACATCGCAGTAATGAAACGTTGAACCCGTTCGCTAATTGGAATGAATGACATAACATACACTCCGCCCCAGCGGGTTATGAGCGTGACTAACGCCATAGCGATGATGATAAGCAGTGTGCCACCTATGGTTGTTTCGATGTTCATGCTTTCTTCTCCTTCCAACAAGCACCCAATACTCCGCCAGTAATGGCGCCAACCACTACGTGGCTATTCTCTGGCAAATACCAATACGCCAACATAGAAGAGGCTGCTGCTATGGCCCAAATCGCAAAGATTCTTAAGTCTTTCGGCCCGGCCACCACCATAGACAGCAGGAAGCATCCCATAACCATATCGAGCCCGAGGCCCACCGGATCTTTGATTGCGCTACCAAAATAAATGCCGATCCAGGTGCCCACAATCCAAAAAGACCACATCGCTAAGCCGCCACCAACAAGCAAGCCAAAGCCTGGTTCTTTTCTACCAAATGCATTGAGTGCCATTGCCCAGTTAGCGTCTGATGCTACCAGCATTACACCGTAACGTTTTGTTGGTGGGAGTTGTCGTAACCATGGATAAAGTGTGGCTCCCATCAAGAGGTGACGAGCATTAATCGCAAATACAGTAATAAGTACTGGAATGAAAGGGACTTCCGCTCCCCACATTTCTAACGTGGCAAATTGTGAAGCACCGGCGAAGACCAGTGTGCTCATCAACATAGTGGGAAATACATCTAGTCCAGTCTGTACCGCAGCAACACCGAAAGCGAGGCCAAATATGACCACGAACATAGAGAGGGGTAAAAGTTGGGTGAAGCCGTTCCAGACGTCAAGCCGATTAAATTCGTGCAACTCAGTGGAGGAGCGTTGAAGATGTTGAGTATTTTCTGTCATAGAGATACCTAGCTAGCAGGCAAAGGGGCAGTGCCATACGAGTGTGTTTGTTATTCTTTTGTAAACTTCATGTTTAACATCAATTGGAGGGGCTTTCAAACTCTAAGTGCTATATAAAATTGAGCCATCCAAGCGGCTTTAAGAAACAGAGTGTTGAGAGTCGCGCTTGGTAGTGCTAAAGGAGAATAAAACAACAGAAATAGTAAGCTCTGTTTAATTGATAACATCACGAGCTAGTACAGATTAGTAAATAAGAAAGAAAGCGAGCACGAGGCTCGCTTTTTCGCTCTGTTACGAATAACTGAATAGGTTTATTTTACGTAGACACGAGGGTTCGCGCTTCCCCAAACCGTGTATAGTTCAGGGAAGATGACTTCTGCGTGTTTTTCCATCTCAGCAGCTGAAATCGTTTTGCCTTGTTGGGAGCCAAACAAAACAACTTCAGAACCAGGCTCAACATCTTTGATACCTGTAACATCTACCATTGTGGTGTTCATTGAAGCAACGCCCGCAACTTTTGCACGTTGGCCATTGATCAGAACTTCTGCCGTATTCCCCATTTTTCGTGGATAACCATCAGAGTAACCAACAGGAATGTTCGCCATTAAGCTTTCTTTGCTTGTTGTGTAGCTGCTGTCGTAACCGACTGTGCTATTTTTTGGCAGGTGGTGAACGGATGCCACGCGTGTTTTGAAAGACACGATAGAAGGGTACTCAGGGTTAGTTGGTAAGTCTCCGTATAAAACGCCACCAGGACGAACCATATCAAGCTGCGCCTCAGGAACATTAAGCGCGGTGTAAGAGTTTGCTACGTGCAGTAAAATGTTGTCGCGTTTTAGATTCGCTTCTTTAATCAGCCATGCAGAACTGTCTTTGAATGAAGCTAACTTTTGGCGCACGTCGTCTGCATTGTAGTTAGGGAAATGAGTCATGATACCAACAATATTAACGCCAGCTTGTTGAGCGATTTCTAGCGCTTCTTTCTTGCCCGCTTCTGTCGTCATATCAACACCATTACGTCCCATACCACCGTCGTTCAGAGCAAGGTGAACTTTGATTTCTTTACCAGCTTTCTCGGCTAGTTTAGACAGTGCTTTAGCTTGCTCTGCTGTGCCTATCAACTCTTCGACATTTAGGTCGATTACGGCTTCAATCTCGCCAATATCCGCTGAGCGTACACGCATAAGTTGGCCTTTAAAGCCACTGTCGCGAACAGTTTGTGCTTCGGCGTTACTTGCAACGGCAACGCAAGGAATTTGTTGCTCGATAATAGTCGGCATCAGGCCTGCGATACCATTGCCGTATGCGTCGGCTTTCATCACGGCGCAGATTTTCGTTTTGCCATCCATGTGCGATTTAAACTGCTCAATATTATCGCGGAACTGACCTAAGTTTATTTCTAGCCAAGCGTTAGCACCTTGAACTTGCTCTGCTTTTGCTGCTGTATTGCTAATTTGAAGAGGAGCGGCAGTGGCTTGCATTACAGGAACCGCGACTGCAGCAGCGATAGTCAGTGATAGTAAGGTTTTATTTAAGCGCATAAAGTCTCCGTACGCGTTTTTTGTATTGGTTATGTTATTGAGTACTTGGGGAAAGTACCTGACGAAGTAAAACGCTCCAAGTGGTGCTTTGGAGCGTTTATTAAGATAGTGATTTAATATATACCTAAATATACCTCAGTGATGACATTCAATTTAAGCAAATCGGGATTGATTTGATATCTACTAAGGTATCCACTGAGTTTAACTCAGTTTAAAGCGGCTCATTACATCTTTAAGAGAAATGGATAGCTGGCTTAGTTCGCGGCACGCCTGTGCGGTTTGCTCCGAACCTTGCGAGACCTCTTGAGATGCCAAATGTATGTTTTCAATGCTGCGGTTAAGCTCTTCCGCAACAGAGTCTTGCTGGTTACAAGCCGTGGCGATTTGGGTACCCATGTCTGAGATGTCCGAAATCGAATGCTCAATGTCGCTCATCAGCTGTTTTGATTGAATGCCTTGTTCTGCACATTCTGAGATACTGGTTCTAGAAAGTTCAGTAGCTGATTTTGCGTCTTTTGCAAGTGATTGTAGCTGCTCAATGATCGAAGTGATTTCACTCGTTGAATCTTGCGTACGGCCGGCAAGAGTTCGAACTTCGTCTGCAACGACGGCAAAGCCACGACCAGACTCACCAGCACGCGCCGCTTCAATGGCTGCATTAAGTGCAAGTAGGTTGGTTTGATCGGCAATGTCGCGGATAACATCCACGATCACGTTAATTTTATTCGATTGCTGTTCAAGCTCTGCTACGGTATCGCCTGCAGCGCCAATTACGTTTGAAACTTCTTGAATCGCGTCAACCATACCTTGGGTTTCACGAACACCGTGTTGTGTGCGTCGGTTTGCTTCGTTAGCTTGGTTCGCTGAGTCTTCAGTGTTACGAGCAACATCGGCTACGGCCGCTTTCATTTCTGTCATTGCTGTTGCGATGTGCGTAATTTGCAGCTGTTGATCTTTCATACCAGACGCAGAAATATCGGAGATTTGGTTCATCTCTTCGACAGCGCTGCTTAACTGAGTAACTGCAGCAATCACGTTATCGATAACTTGGCGTAAGTCATCTTGCATCTTAGTGGTCGCGTCTGCCAGTTCACCAAGCTCGTCATTGCCGATTGCTTTACGGTCAATGTCACTTGATAGATCACCTGTCGCGATGGCATTTGCTTGCTCAACAACAAGTTTAAGTGGGCCACAAATTAGGCGAGTCAGCACGTATGTCATGCCTACCATGATCAGTAGAATAATCACGTTACTTGCAATTGAAGAATTACTCAATCCATTTACAGAGGACAGGATGTGAGTTTTGTTGCTGTCCATAGCTTCTTTAAGGAGACGGATGAGTTCGCCTAACTCTGAGTCAACCGCTTCGAAAGCAGACAAAGAGTTCGCCAAAATAGGGTGGGCCTTGCTTTTGTCGTTAGCTAGCATCGCTTCATTGTACTGGTCCATAGTAACCAAGTACTTTTTCCATTGACGCATAAGACGCTGGTAAGTTTGCTGCTCTTCGCCAGGCCAGATAGTTTCACCGTAAGCGTTGAGCTCTCTAGTGATCTTTTCGCGTTCTCTAATATTGTTAGAAATTTTAGTTTTGACTTGGTCTGCGTCTTCATAAGTGTACGCAGCAAATTGAGCTCGGCGCCAGCGAGACAAATGATCTCGAATCGAATCGACCCTTTCCATTGCAGGAAGCGTATCATCGGTATAGTTTAAAAGCTCAGATTTGATGCTTTTGAGCTCTGTAGATAAAAACACGCCAAATGCAATGTTGACGATGGCAATGAGTAAAAACGATAGCGATATCTTTTTCGCTATAGAAAGATTCTTGATAGACATTAGTGATATACCTTGTTTTTCTTATGTTGTGTCGCCAAAGTAAACCACATCCTTATATGTGATATATGTCCATTAAATTACTGCAACTCGTGTAACGTACCATTATTTATTGATATTTTCGATAATGAATTGAGCTTTGTTTGAAAATAAAAAAAGTCAATGATTTTATAAAGGTACGACCACATTCGATATAAAGTTATCGGTAACAAAATATGATGTTCTGTACGCAGTCGTGCCAAGAGTAGGGAATCAAATTGTTACAGATGTTACAGCGGTGAAAAGATCAGCGTTCATAGCTGATAGTCGCGTGTTTACCTCGAAGCAGTTTCGGGCACTAGTATGCGTATGACTTTATAGCTAATGAAAGGGAACGGGTGCTTATTGGTCTAATTGAACGCCAAATATACTAGGCAGATCGCTTTTTAAGCACTTAAATCAAAAAGATAAAATTTATTGTTGACCAGATAAATTAATCCGTTAAAGTACGCCTCGTTCTCACGGCAAAGGTCGCTGAGACAGATGGTGTCTAACCCATCGCATGATTGCGTTGCCCTGGTGGTGGAATTGGTAGACACAAGGGATTTAAAATCCCTCGGCGTTCGCGCTGTGCCGGTTCAAGTCCGGCCCGGGGCACCATCAAAATCTTTGGTGACAGAGATAAAAAATCAGAAAGGCGCCTTGGCAGAGTGGCTATGCAGCGGATTGCAAATCCGTGGACCTCGGTTCGACTCCGGGAGGCGCCTCCACTATTTCGAAAGCCAGTCTTAAATGACTGGCTTTTTTCGTTTTTAGTCCACCTTTTCGTAACCCTTCGCGCTTTCCTAAAGTCTCCCATGTTTTGATCACCATTCAATATTTTTAACGCGCTAATCATTGATTTTATAAATGTTAGACAACTCAATAATTGTATAGTGTGATTGGTGATAGTTTCTCTTCGATTGTAATCCGAACTTTTTGTATTACAGGCAGCAACCTAGCTAGCGTCATAGTTAGTATCGCTTGGTGCGTATATGCAGAAAGGAGGATTCTAGTCCTTAACGTGAGAGAAAAATAATGAAAACATTCAACCTTAAACCTACACTTTTACCCTTAACTTTGTTGCTCAGTTCGCCTGTAATGGCGGCACAAAATGGCACCATGATGCAGTATTTCCATTGGTATGTGCCAAATGACGGTGCACTCTGGACACAAGTTGAAAACAACGCTTCGGCACTATCTGACAACGGCTTTACTGCGTTATGGTTACCGCCCGCCTATAAAGGTGCTGGTGGTAGCAACGACGTCGGTTATGGCGTTTATGATATGTACGATTTGGGAGAGTTTGATCAAAAAGGTTCGGTGCGCACCAAGTATGGCACCAAAGATCAGTACCTAAGCGCCATCAATACTGCCCATAAAAACAATATCCAGATTTATGGCGATGTGGTGTTCAACCATCGCGGCGGTGCGGATGGTAAATCCTGGGTCGACACCAAGCGAGTCGATTGGAACAACCGAAATATTGAACTTGGTGATAAATGGATTGAAGCGTGGGTAGAGTTTGATTTCCCTGGGCGCAACGATAAGTACTCAAACTTTCATTGGACGTGGTACCACTTTGATGGCGTGGACTGGGACGATGCTGGCGAAGAAAAAGCTATCTTCAAATTCAAAGGTGAGGGTAAGGCATGGGATTGGGAAGTGAGCTCGGAAAAAGGCAACTACGATTACCTTATGTACGCTGATCTAGACATGGATCACCCTGAAGTGAAGCAAGAGCTGAAAGACTGGGGTGAGTGGTATATCAACATGACTGGTGTTGATGGGTTTAGAATGGACGCGGTGAAGCACATCAAATATCAATACCTGCAAGAATGGATTGATCACCTACGTTGGAAAACAGGGAAAGAACTATTCACGGTCGGAGAGTACTGGAACTACGATGTGAATCAGCTGCATAACTTTATCACCAAAACCTCTGGCAGCATGTCTTTGTTTGATGCACCGTTACATATGAACTTTTATAATGCGTCTAAATCGGGTGGTAGCTACGATATGCGTCAAATCATGGATGGTACGCTGATGAAGGACAATCCAGTCAAAGCGGTTACCTTAGTAGAAAACCATGACACTCAGCCTTTGCAGGCGTTGGAATCAACCGTTGATTGGTGGTTCAAGCCGCTCGCTTACGCGTTTATCTTATTGCGTGAAGAAGGTTATCCATCCGTGTTTTATGCAGATTACTACGGCGCGCAGTACAGTGATAAAGGGCATGACATCAATATGGTCAAAGTGCCTTACATTGAAGAGCTAGTAACACTGCGTAAAGATTATGCGTATGGCAAACAACATTCTTATCTCGACCACTGGGACGTAATTGGTTGGACTCGAGAAGGTGATGCAGAGCATCCACATTCAATGGCCGTGATCATGAGCGATGGACCAGGCGGCTCGAAGTGGATGTATACGGGTAAACCAAGTGCTCGCTACGTAGACAAGTTGGGTATCCGAACTGAAGAAGTTTGGACTGATGCGAATGGTTGGGCTGAGTTCCCAGTAAACGGCGGATCTGTCTCGGTTTGGGTTGGCGTTGAATAATCCATTCTTGTGATTTTGATACAGAGTAGGCAATTCTTAATAAAACTTTTCAATGAATCAATGTGTTATTTGATATTCATTCTACAAATGAGTAACTTATATTTGAGCATAATCTAGAGGAAGATAAAGAATGGAATCTATTGCTGATGTATTGGTTGTGGCTATTGTGTTCGGTGCCATATTTGGGGGCGGGATAATAAAGTTAATCTTGAACCATCGTAAAGAAGTAAGAGCGTTGGAGATATCTGAACGTAATACGATGAGCCGAGAAGAACAAGATAACCTTAACAAGCAAATTGGTGACTTGAAGCGACGTGTTGAAGTGTTAGAGCGAATTGTCACAGATAACAAATATCAACTTGAAAAAGAAATTGCCTCTCTGTAGATCACCACTTAATCGTAAAGCCGGCGAAGTCCGGCTTTTTCGTGTCTGTACGTCATACCTTTCGGATGTTTAACTCAGCGTTCATCAAAAAAGTCTTTGTCGCGAATGTATTTACTCATAAAGTGATAAGAGAACGGTCGCATTAACCAACTAAATAAGGAGCGCCCAAGCCGTATGAGCGTTGGGGTGTTCTCGTATATTCTCCCGTTATATAACCATAGCATTTTGCCTACATGCCAATACAAAAAAGGTACGGGCGGCATAAAGGTCACGATGTCGATGTCGCAACAAATCCTGTATGTTTTGTGCCCCAAACGGTAGCGTTTCTTAAACGTCCAATCCCCGACAGCGGGCTGTCCGAAAGTGACCACGCGTTTAATGCTTTTTGGGTATTTTTTCTCAATATAGTCAGCAAAAACACTGCCAATCGCGCCACCTGAAGAGTGGCCAGTAATAGTGATTCTTTTTCCCCTAAGAATGAGCGGTACAACGATACCTTCGAGGCGTTCGATCACGGTCAACCCTAACCGATCTTCATTCCGGCTCGGTAAACTTTCTTGGAACAACAGATGATAGAAACCCGCGTGAATGCGATAGTTTAGTCCCAACCTTCGACAGCTTCTCGTCCACATCGCGAAGTTCAACAACCAATCACTGATACTGTGTGAGCCTTTAATCACTACGACCACTTCACTCTGTTTTTTACTCCAGAGCACGCGAATCATAATCTTACCGTGTTCATTTCTAATGACTCGTTGCCCATTAGGATCGAACCCGTATTGAGTTTGCCTGAAGACGCGAGGGTAGGCGAGATTACAAAGCACCGCATAGCGCTCGTATTGGTATCGTTTTAATGGTTTCACGTTATCTTTCTTAGTGGAGCCTAACGATTGACTGTAATTAATGAATATTAAAAATACGTGAACCTTGATTTAGAGCCGATAGAGATTCTGTGTATTGGTATCGCGAATGAAAGACTCAAACTGCCTTAAATGCGTCAAGATGGTTTGGCGAGAGAGTTCATGATGTTCGCTAAGCACGTTAATTAGCTTTTTCAAAGCCTTACGATCTTGTTTATTGAGATTTGCTGTTTCTTTGAGTTGTGCGAAAAATTCAATTTGACTTGAAGTGTCGTTAAAGTCACCGAGCTTGTCTTGCAATAGTTTTAGTTGTTTCACGTTGTTTTTGTGCTGTTGGGAAGGATAGAGCGTGGAAAATCCTTCTAACAAATAACGAAGCGCTTTGCACTTTATCCGCATCGAATGAATCACGCTGTCACGACTTTTGTCCGAGATTTTGCGTCGTGCTTTATCAACTTTTTTAAATTGAACGGAGATTTTTTGGCTTGCGAAAAGTAACGCAGGTACGTTGCTATCCACTGGTTCGTGTTGCGTACTTCGCAACATACTATTCCTGATCAAAGTGCAGTGCGTTGTGTATTCTTGTGTATCTAGCCAACGCGTAACTTTTGCTTGTTCGTAAGCACGTTCAGATTCTATAAAGCAAAAAAGTTGCTCAAGAGACGATTTGTGATTTGGGAGCATTTCAATGTATTGGTTTTTGTCCAAGATAAATACGTCCAAATCACGCAGCTTATTTGTTTTCTTCATCATTATTCTTAAATGAGGTTTCAAAATACGCTGTTCAAAAGGAGGGATCAGTTCGCGAAGTAGTGAGCATAGTGAGCGTATGCGCCTCAGTGTGACGCGATATTGGTGTGTATATTCAGGATCCAAGTCGTCGATGACTCCCTGCTCCAGAGAGCGTGCATAATCAAATTCAGTAAGGAAGAAGTGGGGCACTACGAAGTCGAGTTCGGAGTCGGCATGTAAGGGTAAGTGAAATGATGGTTTTCGAAACATGATGAGCGCTATTTTGTTCTCTGAAATACACGTTAAGTTTATACCCATACTGTTACCTTGCGCGATTTGTTGGCTCTTCATTGATATAAAATGAGAAGGTTAAAAGGCACGAAAGCAAAGCGTATTGATGATCAAATAAGCAAAATGATCGCCCTTTGTTCGTTAGAGTCGTCTTTTTAACCATTTGAATAAAAAAGACTAATTTTTTGTTGACCAGATAAATTAATCCGTTAAAGTACGCCTCGTTCTCACGGCAAAGGTCGCGAGATAGATGGTGTCTAACCCATCGCATGATTGCGTTGCCCTGGTGGTGGAATTGGTAGACACAAGGGATTTAAAATCCCTCGGCGTTCGCGCTGTGCCGGTTCAAGTCCGGCCCGGGGCACCATCAAAATCTTTGGTGACAGAGATAAAAAATCAGAAAGGCGCCTTGGCAGAGTGGCTATGCAGCGGATTGCAAATCCGTGGACCTCGGTTCGACTCCGGGAGGCGCCTCCATTCTTTTACTTGTCCATGAGTTCCGATAGTAACCTGTAGGATCTCAACTTCTCAGATTGTTCAAACACCATCGTGTTTACCATAATTTCATCTGCCCCAGTGCGTTCCAAAAGTTTCTCAATTTTCTGTCTTACATATGTTTGATCACCATGGATAGATTCACGTAATTGAGTTTCAACGTGAAGCTTTTCCTGTGCTGACCATAGTGGTGCCATACTTTTCACTGGTGCGCGAAGTTTTTCGCGATTGCCGCGAATCATTTTTAAGAATTTTTGCTTCTCTGTTGTCGCGAGAAAATCTGCATGTGACTGAGTATCCGCTACGATAACGTTGGCACAAATCATCACATAGGGTTGAGCTAAATGCTCGGATGGGACAAACTCATCTCGATAAAAGTTTAGAGCACGAGACATTGCATCTGGAGCAAAGTGTGCAGCAAATGCGAAAGGTAAGCCTCTCTTAGCTGCTAAACGTGCGCTGTATGTACTCGACCCCAGAAGCCAAATCGGCAGAGATGTGTTGTTACCTGGATAAGCCGCGACTGGTTGATTTCGAGATACGGGACCAAGAAAGAAATTAAGCTCCTCCAACAGCTCTTCAAAGTCAGGATCCATATGCTCTGGTTCCCGCCTTAATGCATGCATTGTTTGGTAGTCGGTGCCTGGTGCGCGTCCTAATCCGAGGTCAATACGACCAGGGTATAATGCCTCTAACGTTCCGAATTGCTCTGCAATAACTAGTGGTGCATGGTTAGGTAACATGATTCCACCTGATCCTAAACGGATCGAGTTCGTGTGCGCTCCAATATGACTGAGTAATACACTGGTTGCGGCACTGGCGATGTCGGGCATGTTATGGTGTTCAGCCATCCAAAACCGATGATAGCCCCAGGACTCGATTGATTGAGCTAATTCAACGGAGCGTTCGAACGTTTCGGTGAAGTTTGTTCCGTCGGACACGGGTGCCAAATCCAGAACAGATAAACGAGGAAAAGACATAGGATAGTTATAGCCTGTTAATGAATCTTAACTATCATATGGTGGTGAAAGTTGACGTTTAAAAGGGGAGGATTAACCATTCACAATGGATTATTTTTCTTCAATGCCTGGAGAGCGTTTAGCTTACGAGTTTAGCTTTTGCTATGTGATAAAAGCGGCTTTATTACTGTAAGTGGCCACAGTGGTCGATGTCGTTGAATATTCGCATGTAGAACGTTTCCACAGCTACTTTAGATTAAAACATAGGCCTCTTTAACAGCGAACTGCTGTTGTCGACAATAGTGAACGAGCTAGCTTTAGAACGTTTTGACTGATACATAGACTTGTCTGCCGCTGTTAATAATTCATGTACATTCGACCCATGCTCAGGATAGAGTGCAATACCAATGCTAGCTCCGACGCATAACTCTTTACCTTTAAAATGAATTACTTTTTCTATTTCTTGGATATAGCGTAGTGCACATGCAGACAGAGACGTACCTGTTGTGTGTGAACGATGAATAATAATAAATTCATCTCCACCAAAGCGGCCTACCATGTCTGATTCGTCGATAATACTTGATAATCTACTAGCTACAGATTTTAACACTGCATCACCTGCCTCATGGCCATGGCTATCGTTAATATCCTTAAATAAATTTAAATCTATAAAAAACAAACTAAAACTATTCTCACTGCCTCTGAAATTACGCGTAAGCTGGATCAAATGTTTTTCTATTGCTCGACGATTGTAGATATTAGTTAAGGAGTCGTGCTCAGACAAAAATACCAAACTTTCTTTTTGACGATTTAGAACTGAAGTTTGATTCTCTACTTCTTCTTTAAGTTTTGATTTTGATATTGTTGTGTGGTTTAACAATGCCGCCATTTTATTGAAGTAACAAGACAGATTTTCAAATTCCGTGAATTGATTTTCTGAAGGGATTTTATAGTCAAAATTTGACCTGCTTAATTGTTTTATTCCATTTATAAACCTTTGAAAGCTTCTCTTGAACTTTATTTTTATATAAAAGCATAATAGCATAACAACCAGAGAGATAAAAATAATACCTGCTTGAGTGTAATAATTTAAATTTTGTAGTTTTGTAGACTTATTATTAAGTATTTTTTTATAAATATATATTATTTCATTATTCATATCCTGGGATACAATGTTTATTCTGGATTGTATGACAGGATTTGATTTATTATAATTTACGACTGAATCATAATGGCGATCTTTGTCTAGTAAATGATTATTTTCGTATTGAACTAAAAAATACAGTTCGAGATTCATTTTTTTTAGGTCTTTAGTAAGGTATAAAACATCTTCATTTTGAGATAATAATTCGTTTAATTTGTTATGAGAAATCATGAATTGTGTGAAATTGTTTTTTCCCCTATTTTGAGTGTAAGCCCAAAGATAACTACTTAATGACTCTAATGATATTTGTATGTCCATTATTTGGTTTAATTGTTTCTTGGCTTTATAATCTTCTATTTTTATGAAGCTTATGTATACTATAACGCTGATACATAGTATTACGCTTAGACTGAATAGTGATGCTAAATAGTGGTTTAACGAACGATGCATTTTAATCTAGACCATCAAAATATGAATTGATATAGTTTTCTTTAAATATTTTTCTGTAATTTGGAATCTGTCCTTCTACATAGTTTTGTTTTAATGCCCAATTAGCTTCTGATTGTAATGTAAATAATAAAGAATTCGTTAAATTTAATCGAAAGTTATAATCATCCCAACTCCAAGATATTTCTTCAACTGTTGTGTTAAGTTTTTGTGATAGTATTTTCATTGTTAAATGAGGGTTTTTATCCATCCAGTTAATTGAGTGATGAAGTGACTTTATTATTTTCATTACTTCTTGATCTGATTTTTCAATGTGTATTTCTTTTGATACAAGCAAAAAGTAAAGTTTATACACGCCAATAATTCCTATGTTCTTTACTTCTTCATTTATTCTATTCTTGGCCATAAATCCGTATGGCTCCCAAGTAGATATTGCATCGACGTTTCCTTGCATTAAATGATTTATAATAACCTGCGTTGTTGATGATATTTTTTCTACTTTTTCTAAATCAATGTCATTTACCTGTAGCAACAAGTCTAAGTAATATTCGCTAGCGCTCTTTTTTATTACACCAACCTTTTTTCCTGGTAATTTATCTATACTTTCTATGCCAGACCGCTTTTTAGTTAGCAGCTTAATATCATTCGTAGAAGATGCAAAAGAAGTGATTAATGCTAAATCTTTGTATTCAAAGCTTTTAAACATCAGTACGCTTTCAGAAAAAGTGGCGTAATTAACATGGTTTTCTAGAAGTAGGTTTGAACATTCGACCCCTCCAAAGCACATGATAAGTTCGACGTTTAAATCGTTTTCTTCAAACGCACCTATGTGCTCTGCAATGATAAAAGGGGCTGACAGAGGCGTCTTAGATATACCGATTGTTGTAGGTTTGTGGATAGCATTTGATACCGTTGTTAACTTTAAATAAGCAACTACTAATGCAGAAAGAACTAAAATTATGATAACTGTAGAAATCTGTTTTGTATCCATCAAAAACAACTCCCTTCATAATAGTAGTAATTAATCTATCAGTTAAATGAGTGTAGTTGCTTATTGGGTTGATGCTAGGAGAGGAGGGGATTTATTTGTATCGTGCCAAATTTATGAGTACCTAGGGGTAATTTCGGTAACTGGCTTAGATATAAAGAATTTATCTTTAGTTAGTTCAAGTTGTAGCAAATGACTGATTTCATAACATGATGATTTATGGAGAGATATCAACTTTTTAAGTTGAAAAATTGTACTCCATTTTTGCCATTTTTCTTTATCTCATACATTGCGTGATCGGCTTTTTGATACACTTCATTAAACGGTTGCTTTCCTTTGTTAAAGAGACAAACACCGATACTCATTCCTATCGTTACTTTATGTAAGTCTTGATTTATCGCTGGAATGATTGAATCTAAGAGTTGATTGCAAAGTTGGGATATTTCCTCTCGACTTGAATGCCAGTTTAAGATAACAAATTCATCGCCTCCTATGCGTCCAACTTGAGACTTGCTTGACGCAAGCTCTGTTAAGCTATTGGCGATATTGATGAGGAGGGTGTCGCCAGTATGATGGCCTAGCTGGTCGTTAACTGCTTTAAAATTATCTATATCAACAAACACTAAAGCAGACTGCTGAGACGGTTCGGTTTGAGGTTGATGATTAAAGTTTTCCTCAATTGCTTTTCTATTTAACAATCCAGTCAATGGATCACTCGAAGCCAACTTGGCCAGTTGCTGCTCATAACGCTTTTCTTTTGTAATATCGATATGAGTACCCATCATCCGTAGTGGTTCGCCATCAGAACCATACTCGACGATGCGCCCTCGATCGTAGACCCAGCTATCACTGCCGTCTTTATGAATCATGCGATGCACTACCTCATAAAGGTCGGTCTTGCCTGCTAGGTGATCTTCAAATGCACCCACCGCAAGATCATAATCTTCAGGGTGGAGATTGTTTTTCCACGTTTCAACCGTCGCGGTTAACTCATGGGGCTGATAACCTAGCATTTTTCCCCACTGCATATTGAATATCGTCAAAGTACCTGAAGGAATATGCTGCTCCCACAAACACAGTCCATTACTGTCGAGTGCAGCATTCAACTTTTCTTGTAGTCGCGCATTCTTCCGCTTCAGCTCTTCATTTTCTTTTTCTAAGCAGGCAATTCGAGTTAGATATTCTTCCATTTTGCGCATAATTTACGTCGTTTTCGGAGCGACAATATACGAAAAATACTTTGCAATTTCTATGATTGAGCTTGGAGATATAAATATTGAATATGCGGTAAATAATAAAGAATCGGTGATGTTACTTAAGAGCAGTAAAGTAAATGCTTGGAAAACAAAGAAGGAAATAGGGGGTAAGCGAGGGGCTCTCCTGGTGCAAAGTCTTAAATGGAGGCCTTTGCACCGGGACTACTGAGGGTTAGCGGTTTAGTGCACCACAACGCTCAGGTTGGTATGTGATATCGACAATTTCAATTGTCTTCACTTGATTATTTGGCATTGGCCAGTCAAGTTTTTGGCCGACAGACAAACCGATCAGTGCGCTGCCTACGGGTGCAAAAATAGAGATATCATCACTGCTTTTCAGTTCAGAAGGGTAAACCAGTGTCTTTGTCATGGTTCTATCTTCACCTGAAAATTTAAACTCTACAGTCGAGTTCATCGTGACCACGTTATCTGGCATTTGTTCTGGCTCAAGAACTGTTGCTCGGTCGAGCTCTGCTTCTAATTCCACAAGCTCCGCTGCGATGTTTGGCATTTTATCCAACAAAGCCGTGATTCGGTTCATATCTAAGCTTGAGATGTAGATAGAATTGTTTTCTGACATTTTATGACTCCCAAATAAAAGGCCGCCTCACAAAAATGGGACGGCACTCTATATGTCAATTACGGTATCAATCATATGGACGCTATTCCATATGAACTAAACCTGATTTTAGTCTTTATAGTGCGACTTAGCTAGTAAAAAATTTTTGTTGTGAAGCTTGATTTTTCTAAATCTTTCAATCACTTCAGATATTGTTCTCTGATCACCTTGAAACGGTGAAGTCAAGTGAGTGCGTCGTTTAGAAGCAAAGCAGGATTTATCGTAGGTGTGCTCGGTTTCGATGGTCAGCCTAACTTCATAAAAGCAAAACGGTATAGTCCGTTGCTAGCATGGCTTCGGTTATCTCAGTTTGTTAAAACTACCAATATCCGTTAATAAATTACTTTTTATTTCGCAATAGTCAGATAAATACGTTCATCTACCCCTTTAGGGTAGTTTGAAATTGTAATTGATTTACATCATGTATTAATTTTCTTTCACAATTAACAATGAGCTCAGTGATAAGAACCTAACCCTTAGGAATTATAATGAGCAAGTTGAAGCTAGTAGTCATCGGTAACGGTATGGTAGGGCACCGTTATATTGAAGACTTAGTCGAGAAAGCTGATATGTCTAATATGGACATTACGGTTTTCTGTGAAGAACCTCGTGTCGCATACGACCGTGTGCACCTTTCCTCTTACTTTTCTCACCATACTGCAGATGAACTTTCTTTAGTGAAAGAAGGCTTCTACGAGAAACACGGTATTAACATGCTGATCGGCGAACGCGCGATTAACATCAACCGTGAAAACCGCATTGTTTACTCAAGCACTGGCCGAGAAGTTCAATACGACAAGCTGATTCTTGCTACTGGCTCATTCCCATTTGTTCCACCTATCAAAGGTCACGAAAGCAAAGACTGTTTTGTTTACCGTACTATCGAAGATCTTAAAGCGATCGAAGCGTGTGCGAAGAAGAGCAAATCAGGCGTTGTTGTCGGTGGTGGTCTGCTAGGCCTTGAAGCAGCAGGCGCACTGAAAGCACTGGGTGTAGAAACGCACGTTGTTGAGTTCGCGCCAAAGCTAATGGCTGAGCAACTTGACCTGGCTGGTGGTAACCAACTTCGTCAAAAGATCGAGCGTATGGGCGTGAACGTTCACACCAGCAAAAACACGCTTGAGATTGCGGCAGAAGGCACAAACGCACGCAACGTTATGCGTTTTGCTGACGGTTCAGAGCTAGAAACAGACTTCATCGTATTCTCTGCAGGTATTCGCCCACAAGACAAACTAGCACGCCAAATGGAGCTAGAAGTGGCACCTCGTGGCGGTGTTGCTATCAACGACCATTGTCAGACTTCTGATGAGAACATCTACGCTATCGGTGAGTGTGCGTCTTGGAACGAAATGTTCTACGGCCTTGTTGCTCCTGGCTACAAGATGGCGACCGTTGCTGTTGACCACCTACTAGGTAACACAGAAAGCAAATTCGAAGGCGCTGACATGTCTGCGAAGCTGAAACTTCTTGGCGTGAAAGTAGGCTCTATCGGTGACGCGAACGGTCGTACTGAAGGGTGTAAGAGTTACGTTTACCAGAACGAAGAGCAAGAAGTTTACAAACGTCTTGTCGTTTCTGAAGACAACAAGAAACTGCTTGGCGCGGTTATGGTTGGCGATACGTCTGACTACGGCGACCTGCTTCAACTTATGTTGAACGAAATCGACCTACCAGAACACCCGGATGCGTTGATCCTTCCTGCACACGCAGGCGCTGAGAAACCAGCACTAGGTGCAGACGCTCTACCAGAAAGCGCAGTGATCTGTTCTTGTTTCGACGTGACAAAAGGCAAGGTCGCACAAGCGGTCGCTAATGGTCACCACACGTTGGGCGACATCAAAGCCGTGACGGGCGCGGGTACAGGCTGTGGTGGTTGTATTCCTCTAGTGACCTCTGTTCTAAATGCTGAGCTTGCTAAATCTGGTATCGAAGTGAAGAACGACGTGTGTGAGCACTTTGCATACTCACGCCAAGAGCTGTTCCACCTAATCCGCATTGAAGAGATCAAAACGTTTGATGAGCTTCTAGAGAAATACGGCAAAGGTTACGGCTGTGAAGTTTGTAAACCACTGGCTGGTTCTATCTTGGCTTCTTGCTGGGGTGAGCACATTCTTAAGCCACAACTGGTTAAGCTGCACGACACGAACGATAACTTCCTAGGTAACATCCAAAAAGACGGTACTTACTCTGTTATCCCACGTATGGCGGGTGGCGAAGTAACACCTCAAGCACTGAGTGCACTAGCGAACGTTGCAGCAGAATACAACCTATACACCAAAGTAACCGGTGCTCAACGTATTGGTCTGTTTGGTGCTCAAAAAGACGATCTTCCAGAGATCTGGCGCAAGCTTATCGACGCTGGTTTCGAAACAGGTCAAGCGTACGCAAAAGCACTTCGTATGGCGAAGACATGTGTGGGCTCAACTTGGTGTCGTTACGGCGTTCAAGACTCTGTTGGTCTGGGTTCTTACATCGAGAACCGTTACAAAGGCATTCGTACACCTCATAAGATGAAGTTCGGTGTTTCTGGTTGTACTCGTGAGTGTGCGGAAGCACAAGGTAAAGACCTTGGCATCATCGCGACTGACGCAGGTTGGAACATGTACGTATGTGGTAACGGCGGCATGAAACCTCGTCACGCAGACCTACTTGCAAGTGACCTAGATAAAGAAACACTAATCAAGTACATCGACCTCTTCATGATGTTCTACATCCGTACTGCTGCGCCACTACAACGCACATCAGTTTGGATGGAAAACATGGAAGGTGGCGTTGACTACCTACGCGAAGTGATTGTTAACGACAAGCTTGGTATCAACGCTCAACTAGAGGCAGACGTAGCGAAGCTTGTAGACGAGTACGAGTGTGAGTGGACTGCGACCATCAACGACGAATCACAACTGACTCGTTTCGCGCACTTCATCAACTCTGACAAGCGCGATGAAAACGTCGTGTTTGTACAAGAGCGTGAACAGCACCGCCCAGCAACCTTCACGGAAAAACACCCTGAAGCGAAAGGCGACATCCTACACGTAGCGATCACTGAAGCATAAGGGAAGGTTGATTATGTCATTTGAAAAGATTTGCCAAATCAGCGACATCGTACCGGGCACGGGTGTTTGTGCACTGGTTGATGGTCAGCAAGTTGCGGTATTCCGCCCAACACAAGCAGAAGAAGTGCTGGCGATCAGCAACACAGACCCGTTCTTCCAATCAAACGTGCTTTCTCGCGGTTTGATCTGTGAGCACCAAGGCGAGCTTTGGGTGGCTAGCCCACTTAAGAAGCAACGCTTTAACCTGACAACAGGTGCGTGCATGGAAGACGAGCGTTTTAGCGTGAAAGCGTACAAAACCCGCGTAACAAACGGCGAAGTAGAAATCTCTGCGTAAGCTTGGTTTTCATTCCCTCCTCTTAGGGGAGGGAATGAACTGAAACCTAGATTTAATAGACAAAGGCTTTCCAAGCATCAACTCAGGGGAACAGGGAAGCGAGGTGTTGTAGACAGCGTTCAGGTGTCAACGGGAAGCCTTTCTCTATTAAATCTTTAACTTTTTAACTTTCAATTTTGGATAAGGACACATTCATGTCTACTGATTTTAAGCCTGCAGAATTCGTGCAAACCATGATCAATGTTGGTGAAGCGAAAACCAATACAAGCACGCGAGATCTTCTGCTTCGCGGTACGATGGCTGGCGTTATTCTTTCGCTTGCGGTGGTGGTTGCTATTACCGCGATTGTACAAACGGGTATCGGCCTTGTAGGTGCACTTGTTTTCCCCGTTGGTTTCGTAATTCTAAGTGTGATGGGTTATGACCTAGTAACCGGTGTTTTTGGTCTAGCGCCTCTGGCTAAGTTTGCGAACCGTCCGGGCATCACTTGGGGTCGTATCTTCCGTTGTTGGGGTCTTGTAGGCTTGGGTAACCTTATCGGTTCTCTGATCGTTGCTTACCTAGTGGCTATCTCTCTAACAGGTAACTTCTCTCTAGAACTGAACGCAGTAGCGAAGAAATTTGTCGCTGTTTCTACCGCGCGTAGCCTTGGTTTTGAAAACATGGGTATGGACGGATGGATCACGTGTTTCGTACGCGGCATCTTCTGTAACCTAATGGTGTGTCTTGGCGTTATCGGCAACATGACAGCACGTTCAGTGTCTGGTCGTGTAGCAATGATGTGGTTCCCAATCTTCATCTTCTTTGCGCTAGTATTTGAACACACCGTAGTAAACATGTTCCTATTCCCACTAGGTATGATTCTAGGTGCGGATTTTGGTATCGCGACTTGGTTGAACTTCAACCTTATTCCAACCATTCTAGGTAATATTGTCGGTGGTCTCGTAATGACTTGTATTCCACTGTACCTAACTCACGCAAAAACAGCGCCTTCTATCAACGTAGTTGAAGAAGAAGTAAAAACAGAGCCTGCAATCGCAAAATAAACCGCTTTTATCTGGCCCTACCTATGGTAGGTAGGGCTGTTCAACTCATTTAACTTTCGATAAGTATTGTATTGATTTAACTATAAAAAGTAATAACTCCTTGGGGTGATTTTAACCTTGAGTTAATGACTTGAGTGTTACTTTTTATGTCCAAATTTTCGATAGGCGTTGATATGACAACTGTTAACTCATCTTTAAACAGCGGCTTTGTTTCTCTTGTTGGTGCAGGTCCAGGTGATCCTGATTTGCTCACAGTAAAAGGCTTAAAAGCCATTCAAGCGGCTGAAGTTGTGGTGTACGACCGATTGGTGTCGAAAGACATTCTTGAATTGGCTCACGCATCAGCAGAGATGATCTACGTAGGTAAAAAATTAGACTTTCACTGTGTGCCTCAAGATCAAATCAACCAAATCTTGGTGCAGAAAGCGCAAGAAGGTAAACGCGTTGTGCGCCTAAAAGGTGGGGACTCATTTATCTTTGGCCGTGGTGGTGAAGAGCTAGAAGAGCTAGCCGAATTTGGCATCAAATACGAAGTGGTTCCTGGTATTACGGCGGCGGCGGGTGCAACGGCATACGCTGGTATTCCATTAACGCACCGTGACTATGCTCAAAGTGTTCAATTTATCACTGGTCATGTACAAAAAGATGGGCGTGAGATTGAATGGCATTCACTAGCGCAATCCAACAACACACTTGTGTTCTATATGGGGTTGAAGCAAAGCGGCCATATTATGGATAAGCTGATCACTCATGGGTTAGATCCTGAGATGTCATGCGCCATTATTGAAAACGGTACGCGCCCAGAGCAGCGCGTGTTCCAAGGAAAGTTGAACGAGCTATCGATCATGGCAGAGCAAGCCGTGAGCCCAGCATTGATTGTGGTTGGCAGCGTGACTCAACTTCACAACAAGTTGGATTGGTTCGCAAAGTAATACTGCCCAGAAGTGACTATATTTTACAGGGGCTTTGTTGCCTCTGCATTTCTTGCTTACGCATAGGCATTTGATCAATGAGGTTGTTGATAAACGGCCAGTCTGTTTCTGCGCCCCAACGGTGCTTTTCTAGACCATCTTTACCAAGCAAAATAGCAGTATGAGAACCTTTTTCGACCGCATAAAGACGAGCTAGCATTTTTAGGTCGAACTCTTCTTTAAGCCAAGCAGGAAAGGTATAACCTTGTTCTGTAATGACCAGTGTGACGACATCTCTGTCTTCCAACTCACACTCATTCATAAGTGTTTCTAGCAAGAATTGTTTGACGTATTCATCATTTTCCGGCGCAAAGTAGAGCACACTTCTATGTGGCCAGTATTTGGAGTGCGCTGGATAACCAAATGCTGTCGATGACAAGATACAAGAAAGCAGTATCACTAGTAACTTTCCGCCCATGACAGTTCCCCTAGAAACCCAAATAACTTTTTATACGTTAAGTTTAGTGGAATTGGCTCATTGTGCTTTTTCCAAAACTGGCATAGGGTAGGCAGCAAATAAATTGAGCGTAGAAATAGATGAGTTCGGAAAGCAAACAAAAAATCGCCATTTTGGTTGATGTACAGAATGTGTATTACACCTGTCGCGAAGCGTATCGAAGCAATTTTGATTACAACCAGTTTTGGTATGTCGCCACACAAGGGAAAGAGGTGGTAAGTGCTCGTGCTTATGCCATCGCGAGTAACGATCCAAAACAACGTCAGTTTCATCACATTTTACGCGGTGTTGGATTTGAGGTGATGCTTAAACCCTACATCCAGCGTCGTGATGGCAGCTCGAAAGGCGATTGGGATGTGGGTATTACTCTCGATGCAATTGAAATTGCTCCCGAAGTTGAGGAAGTGATTCTAGTTTCGGGAGATGGAGACTTTAGTCTGCTAGTAGAGAGAATTCAGCAGCGCTTCAATAAAACGGTGACCGTTTATGGTGTACCTAAACTTACATCTCAAACTCTGATTGATTGTGCCGACAATTTTGTCGCGATTGATGACGATTTCTTGCTGTAGTTAATAGTGCAATAAAGAAAGGCGAGTCACTCAGGCTGTACGAAAACGTACAATGACTCGCCTCTAATTTATCGTTGATTTGGCTAGTTACGAAGGAATGATCATTTGCCCTAGCAAGTAACCCAAGCAACACGCACCAATCACGCCGATTAAGCCCACAGACATGAATGAGTGGTTGAAGTACCACTTACCAATCTTAGTTGTGCCCGAGGTATCGAAGTTCACAGTCGCGATATCTGAAGGGTAGTTGGGAATAAAGAAGTAGCCATATACCGCTGGCATCAAGCCGATAAGCAGCGCAGGTTCCAAACCTAAGCCGAGACCAACAGGTAGCATCATGCGAGCCGTTGCAGCTTGAGAGTTCACCACAACCGACACGATGAATAACGCAAGCGCGAATGTCCAAGGGTAGTTGGTTACCATCTCTACGATGCCGGATTTAAATTGAGGCATAGCGTACTGGAAGTAGGTATCTGACATCCATGCAATACCGAAGATAGCAATCGCCGCCACCATACCAGATTTAAATACCACCCCATTTGGTACGTCACGCGGGTCAGTTTTGGTCGCAAGCAAAATGATACCGCCGAAGCAGAGCATCATCATTTGAATCACAACCGCCATGCTGATTGGCTTCGAGCCATCTACGATGGTACGAATGTCTGGCCACATCGCGATAACGACGATAACCAAGATCGATGCAATGAACAGCAATACAGAGTTACGAGCACTTGTTGGTAGTACTTCATCAAGAGACGTTGCAGTTGTGTTGAGGATTTTTTCTCTCCACACAGGATCTTTCAAACGCTCTTGGTATTCTTCATCGTCGTCTAGTTCTTTACCACGCTTTAGGCTGTAAAGTGACATCAACAACGTACCGAATAAGGTTGCAGGTACAGTAACGAGCAGAATTGAGAGCAGAGTGATCTCGTGTTGAATATCAGAGAGTTGCGCCAAGTAGTAAACTACGGCCGCTGAAATTGGCGAGGCTGTGATTGCGATTTGAGAGGCGACAGAAGCGGCAGCCATAGGACGCTCTGGACGAATGCCGTTTTTAAGCGCAACGTCGCCAATGATTGGCATGATAGAGTAAACCGCGTGACCTGTACCAAGTAGGAAGGTCATAAAGTAAGTCACGAACGGAGCAATAAGGGTGACGCGTTTTGGGTTCTTACGAAGCACACGCTCGGCAACTTGCAGCATGTATTTCAAACCGCCAGCGGCTTCAAGAATGGAAGCACATGTTACCACCGCTAAAATGATCAACATGACGGTGACAGGAGGAGAGGTTGGCGGCATCTTAAAGATGAAGACTTCAATCACCAAGCCAATTCCGGATACGACCCCAAGGCCTATACCACCATAACGTGAGCCGATATACAGCATCACGAGCAAAAATAGAAACTCAAGATACAACATGTGGATTTCCTTATTCAAAACAGAGGGCTACATAGCCAAATTACCTCTTTGTATTGTCTCGATATTCAGAAAGAAAATACTTCATGTTGTTCACAATCCGCTGGATAAGAAACAGCAATATTCAATTATTGGCAATAACTCACGCTACACAGGTGAACTGTTAACACAGTTTTATCAGGGTGTTTTTATGCTGTGTATTTTTGCGATCATGTGAGCGTTAAATGCGAAGAGGTTTAAGAGTTTGTTGCTATTCATCGCATACGTAACCAGACCTTACAGTTTCACAGAACGCGGAAATACAGTCATAGCTAACCCTAAGAGTGTTTCTTTGTTATGAAAACGCAAAGGATAATAGTTTGCATTGCGATTAGTGCTTGGGTATAAAGGTGTCAGAATGAATACAACTACAATAAGCCATCATGTCTGAGCAATTTTTCCCGCAACTGTTTCAAACTTCGAGTGAGATAACACCTTACCTACACGGTGATATCGGCGAGATAGGGCAAGAAGCTATCCATATCGAAAATGATATCAACCCGATCATCCAAGGCCTTTACCAGCAAATCTCGGAGGCTCATCCGGAAGCGGGAAAAGCATATTGGTTGACAAGAACGTGGGATTTACTTTGTTGGCAGCCAGTTTATGTCGCATTCATCTCTATTTACGGTTACCACACGTTGCCAAACATTCGCGAGATAGCGCAGCACCTCAAACCTTGTTTTGTTTCTGGGTACCGATTCTCCGACGAAGCGCATATACATGGCGAGCCAGAGGCGTTGATAAAAGAGGCGGGGCGTCAAATCCGAGAACTGTTCGACTTCTATCAACAAGAGATGAGTCAATGGACACGCATTCGTCCTGGCTTCACCCATCAATTGATGTCGGACGGAATCATGGCTTGTTTAATTCGTCTCCAACAGCGCTTTCCGCAAATGACTAACTCGACACTTCAGGAGCATGCGGTCTTGTGGCTAAGCGCAATGGGTTTGGATGTTGATAATAGCCGCTCACTTCATGAGACGGAATCTGATCAGCCGCTAAAGTTAGTAAGAAAAAGTTGTTGTTTAGTCTATAAGTGTGAAGGCAGAAAGCTTTGTGCAGATTGTCCTCGTTTAGAGGAAAATCGACAGCTTATGAGCAAGAAGGTTCTTAATTAACATTTATTTAACTTGTGTAACAGTGCTCGATTTGAGAGTGAGAATAAGTATCATTGCATGCTCTTGTTGACAACAAAAAGATAAATACAATGATGAAAAGGACGTTTTCTTTCAATCTCATCGTACTTGCGATGAGCAGTGGATACGCAGTTAGCTCAATAGCAGCAGAAGATCTTCAACAAACATCGACTCCGAGCGATGAGCAATTGGTTGTTGTAGGCAGTGTGATGCCGAAATCGATCTCCGATATTCCAGGAACGGTTTGGTTTGTTGGCCAAGAAGAGATTGCTCAGCAATATCGTGCGGGCAAGACACTGGGTGATATTCTTTCTGCAACCATCCCTTCTTTAGACGTCGGCACCGGTGGTCGAACTAACTATGGTCAGAACCTTCGCGGTAGAGCAATGTTGGTAATGATTGATGGTGTCTCGTTACAGTCTTCTCGCCCGATTAGTCGTCAGTTAGATGCAATAGACCCATTCAACATCGAGCGAATTGAAGTACTATCTGGTGCAACCTCCATTTATGGTGCAGGCGCTACTGGTGGTGTTATTAACATTATCACCAAGAAAGCGTACTCGGATGACTTGTCGTTTGAATCCTACGTGAGTGGCACTACAGGCTTTAATAGCAGCGATGACTTTGATTACAAACTCGCTCAGTCTATCTCGGGTGGTAATGAGCGAATTACCGCTAGAGGTTCGGTTGTGTACACCGAGACACAAGGTGCATTTGACGCAAATGGCGACATTGTCACCCCAGACATTTCACAGGGCTCTTTGCAGTATAATTCAACGCTCGATGTTATGGGATCGACCGAGATTCAAATCTCCGATGCCAGCAAGTTAAACCTTGTCGCACAATACTATGACAGCCAGCAAGATTCGCCATACGGTTTGTACATTGTTAACAATAAATTTGTTGATGTACGAGAGGGGTTCGATTCCGACCGTGAACATGGTACAGAGCGAGTTCTCTTAAGTGCGAACTACGCTCACGACAGCGTATTCGGTCATCAACTGATAGGCGAGTTATCTTACCGTAGTGAAGACCAAACCTTTACTCCTTATTACCAAAGTGCCTCTCAACAAAAAACAGAAGTTTTTGCTGGGCGCTTAGCGTTAGCTAAAAGCTGGGAGTCATTCAAACTTGTTTATGGTGTCGATGCGTACTTAGACCGTTTTGAAAGTAACCAGGCTCTGTTCGATCCAACCATTGCGAACAGCTCTGGGAACTTAATTAATCGAACCTATGCCGAAGTGGGGCGTTACCCAGATGTTGATGTGGCGTCTTACGCAATGTTTGTCCAAGGGGATTACCAAATCAATCAAGATTGGTCAGTACAAGCAGGCTACCGCTACCAATACATGGACAATAAGATTGATGATTTTGTTGCCTATAGTATACAAAAGAAGATCGCATCGGGTAATGGTGTATCAGCGGATGCGGTACCAGGTGGCAGCACTGACTACTCTGTGAGCTTATTTAATTTGGGCACCATTTATCAGCTTAACGATGAATCTCAGCTTTGGGCGAACTTCTCTCAAGGTTTCGAACTCGCTGATCCTGCAAAGTACTACGGCCAAGGTAGCTACGATGCCGCGGATGCAAATGGTCACTACGCGTTGAACAATAGCATTAACGTATCTGACTCAAAAATGTCGGGCATCAAAACGGACAGCTATGAAATTGGTTACCGATTAGATACGGATACTGTCGCACTGCAAGCGGCGGGTTACTACTCGGTGTCGGATAACTCAATCAAGTATGACAAGAAGACGCTCCTAATCACCAATGTTGATGACGAGCAACGTGTATACGGTGCCGAAGCAAACATTAACTACTGGGTAAACCGTGATATTTTGTTAGGTGCATCAGGTCACTATGTGGTTTCTGAGCTGAAAACCAACGGTAAGTGGGAAGATCTAAGTGCGGGTAAAGCAAGTACATCAAAAGCGAACGCGTGGGCGGCTTACTATCAGGATGGCTATTCACTACGTCTACAAAGCCAGACGATGTTTGATTACGAAGATGACGCAAACAACAAACTAGATGGATACACTACGTTTGATCTTCTTGGTAACGTAACACTACCTATCGGGCAGTTAGGTTTTGGTATTCAAAACCTATTTGACGAAGACTACACAACCGCTTGGGGACAACGTGCGCAGATTCTTTATGCAGCACACTACGATGCAGCAGCGTACGACTACAAAGGAAGAGGTCGCACATTCACACTGAACTACAGTGTTGAATACTAAAGCTAACTCGCTCCAAATATCAAAAAAGCCGCTTGAAGCGGCTTTTCTTTTAGGCTTGATCTGTCTGCGCTGTGTCTACAACGTTTTCCGTGTGTTCTGAAGCTTGGTTTTGTTCTTCAGCTTCCATTTTCGCGCGTTCAGCTTTGGAGATATAACGCGGCTTATTGCTCTTATGTAGCTTAGCGTTATGCTTCTTCTGCTTCGCTTTCAAGATCTGATTGATTTTCTTCTTGCGGTTCATGGTGGTGGTCCTTTAATTTAGCGAGGCAGGATAGTTACTTTTTTATCAAGTTACAACTAAATAAGCGCCGGTATCGGTCGCAAAATTCAAGTACGTTCCTATGTCCAATCATCTATCGCGTTTTAATGGAGCCCAAATGAAAACACTGTACACCGAACGTTTGATACTGCGTCTTGTGAGTGTAAATGATGCACCATTTATACTAGAACTTTATAACCGCCCAGACTTCTACCGTTTTGTCGGAGACAAACAAATTCGTACCGAATATGAAGCGGCGCGTTACATAAAAGAAAACATGCTACGCATGCAAAAAATTAGAGGCGTGAGTTTACTCGTTGTAGAGAAGAAAGAAGATGGACAACCCATCGGGATTTGTGGGTTGGTTAAACGTGACACATTACAACACTATGATCTCGGATATGGATTTTTACCTTCCGCTTATGGCTTCGGCTACGGAACGGAGTCTGCAACCGCAGTGCTGGAATACGCTAGAGAGGAAATGAAACTCGATAATTTGGTTGCCATCACCAACAATGACAATATTCGTAGTATAAGTTTGCTCAAAAAACTGGGCTTTGAGTTTGAACGAGTTGAGCAGCAATATGATAATGGCCGCACGTTAGAACTTTACACAATGATGTTGTGATTTTTGGATAGCGCATGAGCGATATTTTACTTGGCAAACTCGCCACTGAATTTAAGACAGTAAAAGCCATGGTAGAGGTTTACTGTCATGACCATCATGGAACAAAACGTGACTTATGCTCAGAATGTCATGAGCTGCTTGAATACGCAGAAGTGCGCCTCGACCGCTGTCCTTATGGAGAGAATAAACCGACGTGTAATAAATGTCCGATTCACTGCTACAAACCAGAGCCGAAAGAACAAATGCGTTTGGTCATGCGTTACTCTGGCCCCAGAATGTTACTGAAACATCCCATCTTGGCGGTTCGTCATTTGCTTCATGAAAAGCGAATGGTACCGGAAAAGCCTGCAGCGAACGCGTCAAACCGTCACAAGCGTTTATCTAAACAAAAATGCGAAGAATAAAAAAACGAGGGCGACATGCCCTCGTTTTCGTTGAGTAGAAGCGGCGTGGTTAGAGGCCAGCGGCCATACGCTGCTTGGTTTTGCTCGCAGCAAGTAGCATGTATACGCCAGTCGCAACCAAAGCGGCAAACAAGTAGCCTAGCAAGCCGTGTTCTTGGCCCATAAATTTATCAGCGACAACAGGACCAGCAACAGAGCCGATGCTGTAGCTAAACAGCATGACTTGTGTCGCAGAGACAATAAAGCGTTCATCAAGTCCTTCGCAACCTAAGTTGATTGCAATCGGGTACAAGGCAAAAGTAGCTGCACCTAAAAAGAATAATGCAGCAGCCAATACCACGGCTGACGAGGAAATAAAGGTCATACCGATCGAAAAAATACCCAAAATACAGAAAAACGCCATTAGCACTGTGCGGCTCATGTATTTGTTTAACGCGGTCACCATTGGTTGAACTAGCATGCCACCTAGAATCACTAGCGCCATCAATGTACCAATGTCTTGATGGCTAATTTTACGGTTAGTTAACTCAACTGGCATTAATCCGTAGATCGCGCCTAAGGTCAAACCTGAAACAACACAACCAATAATTGCTGCATGGTTTAGTTTGGCAATTTGCTTAAATGATAAAGCGGTTGATTCATGGCTGTTTGGCTGCTCACACTCAATGAACATTAGCACCAGCATCGCCATTAAGATCAACGTCGTGATCGCAATAAACGGAACGCCGCCACTTACGCCAAGCACGCCAATACCAAACTGGCCTAATGCTGAACCACCATAAAGCGATAGCATGTACAAGCTCAAACGTCTCGCACGCGATGCTTCGTCTCCAGACATTAGCCAAGATTCAACAATGACAAAAACACCAGCAACCGCGATACCCGCAATAAAGCGAGCGGCAAGCCACATCAATCCGTTAGCAAACACGGGTAGTGTGACGATAGTTAGCGAAAATACGGCCAAGCAACCAATAAACGCGTTACGGTGACCAACTTGACGTACGATACGTTCAATAAAAATAGCACCGGTTAATAAGCCGCCATAAAACACACTCGCCAACCAACTCGCGTAATCTGCTGAGATGTTGTATTCACCGAGCATGAGAGGGATCAAGCTCATTAAATAGCCCGAAGCCACCGCATAAAGAGACAGTGCGACGACTGGAACTGTAACTCGTGGTGATGCTGCAGGAACGACTGTGTTTTCCACTGTTTTGCGCCTATAAGTTAAATGAAATCTAAGGGTTATTCGGCGCGAATATGAGGCTAATAGTTAGGCAAGTAAAATGATAAATTTAAGTCGTTTCGATAAATAATATTTGTTAACTAGATAGGTTGATAAGTTGCATAAAAACGCCAACCTACAAACAAGGTTGGCGTGGAAGATTATTTAGTAAGTGCTTGATTTAACCATTGATCGAATTGAGTTTTAGGTAACGCACCATTGATCATATCAACGCGTTGACCATTCTTGAAAACCATAATGGTAGGAATACTGCGAATACCAAATTGCGTCGCAAGTTGTTGTTGAGCTTCGGTATCAATCTTAACAAAACGAGCCGTTCCGGCTTGCTCATGAGCAACATCAGAGAAAACAGGAGCAAAACCAACGCACGGGTTGCACCATGGGGCCCAAAAATCTACTACAACAGGCATATCACTTTGTAATAGAGCAGAAAAGTTATCTTGTGTACCTTCGATAGGCGAGCCGTCTAAAAGTGCACTTTTACATTTACCGCAAGTTGCAGATTCGGCAACGCGCTCATTAGGGACACGATTTAGACCGCCGCACGAAGGGCAGCGAGTTTTAAACGATGACATGACTTCTTCCTTTATTACGTATTGATGAAAACATGACTTACCAGTCAGCCTCATTATTTGTATACTTATTTTTTAACCTGCCGAAATAACGCAGCGCAGGTTTGTATTTGAGCCTAAGGTTCTAAGAAATTTTATTAAAATACAACAATAAATAGGTCTGCGATGACAAATTACTACGCTGAAATTACAGGTTGGGGGAAATGTGTTCCGCCAGCCGTGCTCTCTAACGATGATCTTAGCACTTTCCTCGATACTTCCGATGAGTGGATTCGTACCCGCACTGGTATCGAAAACCGCCGTATTAGTCATGTAAACACGTCAGACATGGCGACCGTTGCTGCTAAACATGCATTAGCTCGAGCAGGCGTCGATGCAACAGACGTGGATTTAATCATTGTGGCGACTTGTTCACCAGATTCATTGATTCCAAATATCGCGTCTAAGGTACAGCAGAACCTAGGTATTCGTGCAGCCGCTGCCTTTGACTTAAATGCCGCATGTACGGGATTTGTCTATGGCCTAGAAACGGGCACACGTTTGATTCAATCAGGTAACTATCGTAACGCGATCATTATTGGTGCGGAAAGATTGTCTTTCTACATCGATTGGGCAATGCGAGATACCGCTGTTCTATTTGGTGATGGTGCGGGCGCCGTTGTGTTATCAAGAACGGAAAAAGAAACGGGTTTACTACAGTCTCAAATCGGTTGTGACGCAAAAGGCCGAGATATTCTGTCCGTACCAAAGTTTGGTACTTGTATGGATCGCTTTGCGGAAGACAACGGTTACTGGGATTTCAACTTTGTAGGACAAGAAATTTTCAAACGTGCAGTAAAAGGCATGGGGCTAGCTGCGAAAACCGTACTGAAAGCATCACAGTTAACGACGGAACAAATCGATGTTGTGATTCCGCATCAAGCGAATATTCGTATTATTCAAACCTTGTGTGACCTGTCTGGAATTCCACACGACAAAGCGTTTGTTAACATTCAAAACTATGGCAATACTTCAGCTGCGACGGTGCCAATTGCATTGTGTGAAGCGGTAGAGCAAGGTCGAGTTAACCCAGGTGATAATATGCTTCTTGCTGCATTTGGTGCAGGTTTGACATGGGGTGCGGCAGTATTGAAATGGGGTGACCGCGTAACGCCAGTTTCTGAAAGTGATGCGGTTCTGCCTGAGTGTGAGCAATCCGCGTTAGAATTACTTGAGCGTGCCATTAAGCTGTGTAACGAACGCCGTCGCGACGAGGTGTAACGGACACTCTGCAAACATAAGATGAGTAAGGGAGCGCGAGGCTCCCTTATTTGATGATGCGTTCTACAGCTAACCTGAAAAATATCTTAAGCCATAAAGCCCAGGTTTGAATGAGTAAAATTACGGATGTTCGGGAAGACGTATTCCAGTGCAGCGTTATCACTCACGCCCATCCACTGTGCTAGTGTTGAACCAACTTGATCAGCGGCAATTTTGGGTATGAGTCGGCCTTGAGAGTAATCATCGTTTCCGCCCAGTATTAGTTCCGGCCATGTACCGATAGGTTGTTTCCCATTTACCGCGCCTCCAATTAATAGTTGATGGCCACCCCAGCCATGATCGGTACCATTTCCGTTGCTCATCATCCGTCGACCGAAGTCAGACATAGTGAAAGAGGTAACTTGCTTGTTTAGCCCTAACCGTTCGACCGCACGATACATTGCTAAAAGGTTTGTCGCGAGATCCTCAAGTAACACTGGATGACGTGCCAATTGCGAATCGTGTAGGTCATACCCAGAGTGTTTAACGAAAAAGACTTGTCGTTGCTGCTTCAGGACATCTTGGCTTGCTATCAATTTGTACACGGTTTGCATCTGCTTGCCGAGCGTCGATGACGTAAACAGCGGCTCGTCAGCAATGTGGTTGAGTTGCTCGCTCAGTACACTACTCATTACCATCGACTCATCAACCATCAAATTAAAATGACCATTAAATGGATTGTCAGTTTGATGAGAGAGAAGGCGGTCATAGATACCTTTGTATAAAGGGCTATCAATCGCGGTAAGCTGAACTGCGCGATCTTTTTTCAGGACGGTTTGGCGGTGTTCCATTGCCCGTAACCAAAGCGAGTTGCCATGCACACTGTATAGCGGTGTTATTTCTGATTCAGAGTTTAATACATCCAACATTCTGCCAGCCCAACCAAGATTTTTAGACTCGCTCATTCCACCAAGTAACCAAGCGTCTGTTTGAGAATTATGAGAAAACAGTTGCTCGGGAAGTGATGCTTCACCTTGCTCAATAGCTTGTTTGGTGACGGGATGGTTGAGAATGCCACTATTGAGCACGATGCTGGCATCGCCTTGTTCGAAAACGGAAGTCAACGCATTTAACTTTGGGTGTAAGCCGAGCTTCACTGGGTGATTTGAGCTATCGACAGCACTCAAATTGATAGGGAGTATGTCTTCTTTGGCGACAGAGAGTGGCCCTCTGACTTTGGAATATTGACGATAGTGCGCCTCCGATAATGGCAGTATGGTGTTGAATGCATCGTTTCCGCCTGCTAAATACACACATATTAATGCTCGAAAGTCATTGGATGGCGCTGCGAGAGAGTAACCTGGCAGACTAAGAGAGGCTAGTGCGCCCATCGATAGCGTGCTTTGTATAAAATGTCGTCGTGAAATATCCATAATTCACTCCTAATCCTGAATATAGAATTCGTCGCCAGAAATGGCGGTAAATATCACTAGAGCGAGTTTTGTTGTTGGCACATAGTCCCCACGATAATCATTCAGGGCGGTGAGCATGAGCTCTTTCAATTCAGCAGAAGCCGTTCCAGCAAAGAAACGCTCGTTAACCAATTCGACTAAGGCACGGTGATCGTCCAGAAGAAGATAAAACTCGTTAAGATCGAAGTGGTAGGAATCACCACCTCCTCTACGAGTGCTGGTTAACATATAGTTGACCAAATCGGTATAAACAGACCAATTGAGAAGTTCATACTCTGGAGAGTTAATACCAGACTCCGTAAACTCGTTAGACGGCTGATAGTCTGGAGAGTAAAAATTAAACACGGAAGGAGAACGAAGCGGCCCTTGATTAGCGATGTTCATCATCGTTGTTGCGTCTTCGTAACGTGATCCTTTAATCGTAAAACCTGATGCTCGATGAAAATTAGTCAGGACCAGTATCGGTTCTTTCACTTTTATAGGCGGGGTATCCGTCATCCCTAATGCTTCAGGGTCGAGCAATATGGCTCGAACAACGGCGGTTAGATCGCCTTTTTCTCCTTCCCCATTGTTGTTAAATATCGTAGCAACACGCGCGACGTACTCTGGGCTTGGATTTGAACTGACCAAACGTTGGATAAGTAACTTTGAAACAAATGGAGCAACATTTGGGTGAGACATCAACATATCAATCACTTTTGAAAGCTCTTCTTGTGCGGTTAGACCCGATGGGATCACGTTCCCTAGAAATCGCTTCTCGCCGGTGTCGTGTCTTTGACTGATAACTCGCATCGGTTTCACGAATGCGATGTCGGAATTTTTCCATCCAGTTAATGCTCGCGCGAGCTCTTGAATATCAGTTTGATTGTACGTGGGGATAGGTTTGCCTGTTGCGTGGTTTAGCTTTTTACTGCCATCTAAATTGAGTTCATACAAACCGATAGTGAATAACTGCATTAACTCTCGAGCAAAGTTCTCATCGGGAAGCGTTCCTGTCGCACTATTTTCTTTTGCACTACCGAGCATAGACAAATAGCTCCCCATGACTGGATGGATGGAAACGTCATACAACAGGTCTCGGTAGTTGCCAAACGCATGCTCAACCAACAGATCGTAGTAATTCACTAACCCTGTAGGTTTGCTGGAAAGAACGCCGCCATAACGAGAAACGACTACGATCTGACTCAATGCATAAGCCGTTCGCTGTCTGAGCTGATCTTCAGCAGTAACAACAATCTGATACCAAGCATTTTCTCGGTTTGACTGTAGGCCTTTAGAAAAAGGCGTTTGATAAAGTGGTTGATGGTAGGTTGCTGGCAGGTTGATTTGTTTCTGTATCCAGTCCTCTAACCCGTTTTCCCTAACCTCATTAATTAACGCAGGAGTTGGTCCAAAAGAGGTTTGATAGAGAAAACGCGCAACGGTTTGATCGGATGGGGATTGCTGTATTTGTGCTGATACATTAGGCACATGGCTCAGCAATAAGATAGCCAATCCTAGTACCCAAGCAGAGATTTTATTTAGCTTCTGACGTCTCATAGTTAACTCGCTTACCCGAAGTAACGATTTAAGTCCATTTAACGGGAGTTATTAAGCTCTTTTGAGCTGTTTAGTAAATTTATGAAAATCAAGCAGCTGCATAGGCGAGTATAGTAGCTATAAGTGGTGAACAAAAAACTCAAACGATGAATTTGGTACTATAGTGCTAGAAGTTTTTGATGCTATTTTTTCTAAGATACTGATATTAAATATGGCCAATGAAGAGTAACAAGCAGAGATATCGCAATGGATATAGAAGGGGGACAGCTAAAGTACTGTTAACAAGAGATTGGTATGTTTGTTAAGGCTTAAGTTAGTTTCAAGAAATTATTGAGCCAATAAATAAAGTTCATTGGTTTGCACAAGAGAAAACCACACGGATGTTCTCTTGTACAAAGCAACAAAGGTTATTTTCGGGCAAGCTTATGGTGAGCACGAGAAAAGTGATCGGCACAAAATGCGCCCACGATCGAGAGTTCGCCAGCCAGACAAAGCGCAGCTGCGACTTCGGCTAACGCTTTCGCATTGCCGTTGCCGTGCAAACCCAAAATATCCAAACATGCTTTTTGTGTTGGAAGGCCAGTACCACCACCAACCGTCCCCACCATGATGTTTGGCAAGGTCACGCACGCGTACAAGTTGCCTTGAGCGTCCACATCCATACGAGTGATTCCAATGGCAGACTCTGCAACGCAAGCGGCATCTTGACCACAAGCAATGTACAGCGCGGCAAGCGCGTTTGCGTAATGCGCGTTGACGCCAATTGTCCCGCTAAGTAAACCGCCCACTGTAGTCATTTTGCCAAATTGAACCATAGACTCCGGCGTCGTATGCAGATATTTTTCCACCAACTCAGCAGGAATGGTCACTTCGGCGGATACTTTCTTACCGCGTACCGAGCGCAGTGTGTGCGCGTTTGGTTTTTTGTCGCCTGATAAGTTGCCATCCAAGAATGCTTGAGTTGGTTTGATTGGGCTGGTCGCCAAAATATGATGGAACACTTCGTTTGTTGCGATGGTCACCATGTTTTGTCCGGAAGCGTCACCAGTCACGTATTCAAAGACCAAATAAACGTGGTTTCCTTCGATATTTACATTGATGTCTTTGAGTTTGCCATGTGAGGTGGTGGATTCCGCAATTTGACGAAATGCGTCAAACTGGGTCACAACCCAACTGACGAACTGGCCAGCGTCGGCAAGGTTATTAAAGGCGAACACTGGCGTTCGGCTCACCCCTTCACTCAGCAACAATGCGCTCGCGCCACCAGCGGCGGTAATAAGATTTGCGCCACGGTTGTAGGAAGCGACTAACGCGGCTTCTGTCGTTGCGAGCGGAACCAAAAAGTCATCGTTCGCATACAAGCCGTTGACGCGCAAAGGGCCTGCAATGCCGACCGGCACATTAACAGTACCAATGAAGTGCTCGATGTTGTTGGAGTAAGCATCGCAATGTGACTGCGTGAAAGGATCAAGGAGATGATCTTTATTGGTCACGTGTTCCAATACTTGCCAACGGCGCGCCAAATGCTTATCCGACAGGCCAGGGCTTAAGCAGAGACGTTTCTCTGGCTTGTGAAACTTCGGTTCTAATGCCGATTGAATCTTACTGCTGGTTTCGATATCGGAAAGGGCGGAGCTTTGAACAGGGTTATCTTGGTTTAACTTCGGCATACAAACGTTAACTGAAAAATCGAACCAGAGATTGTAGTGATTGAGGCTTTGATTACAACGTTGATTATACGTTTTGCAACAAATACCACTGTGCAAGCGCCTTTATTATCCAAGTGATTTGATATTGGAGCGACGAATTTACCGGACATAAATGGGTTTTGACAATGAATGTTGCAGTAAATGGCAGATCCGGGAGGTTATGCCTCTTAGAGAAACTGGCCTGTAGGTGTTTGGATTCGACAAGGTGTAAGCATGAGTGCCTTAAAAGCGGAATGGTTCAATCTATGAAAGGAATAAATTGTCTAACCCAGTCCCTTGGGTCAGACGTTAGTTTGAATCAGTTATTCAAAAACTAGTTGAAGGCGCGAGCCACACGTCCCGCACTTTGAATACGGTAATGACCAACGTAAGCAGGAACAAATACAGATTGTCCTTTCGAGGCAGTTAACGTCTCACCGTTATCACTGATGAGTGTCAGGTCGGCATCAATCGCCATCAAAATCTCTGCGCTATTGGCATCAACCACTTCATTGTTCGGTTGGTTAAGAATGCTGAAACTAAAGTCTGCCACTGGAACGGGGTAAAGGCTCTGGCAACCATTGGCATTGGGTTTTAGGACAAGGCTGTGAAACGGCTTAGGCACAAAGTCTGTGCATTTAACCAGTTCTTCAACATCCATATGTTTCTGCGTGAGTCCTGCACGCAAAACGTTATCTGAGTTCGCCATGATCTCTAATCCCGTACCTTTAATGTAAGCGTGTGGCGTTCTTGCGCTCAGGAACATGGCTTCGCCAGGTTGCAGCGTGATGACATTCAACAGTAATGGCGCAAACAAGCCGACATCGCCAGGGTATTGAGTGGATAGATCCAAGATGAGCTGGAAAACGTCGTTGTTAGTACCTTGCTCTGATTGGTCTGAAGCTTGGGCAAGAAGCTGTTTCAGTGCACGCTCTTTTGTTTCGCCTTCCATGGTCAGAATGTGCACAAAGAAATCGCGTAAACCTTGTGAGTTGATTTCGCGTTTGAATGCATCTAGCGGTGTGCGTAGCTCATTGATATCGCAAAGGCCAAATGCCTCAATAATCTCGTCATACGAACGAAAACCGTTCATGGCTTGGTAACTTGTCAGCGCGTACACCAACTCAGGTTTATGGTTTGGATCCTTGTAGTTACGATGGCTTGCGTTTAGTGGGATCCCGGCACTTTGTTCTTTTTCGAAGCCTATTTCGGCATCTTGTTTGCTTGGGTGAACTTGAATCGACAGTGCATGTTCGGCCGCTAAGATCTTAAACAGAAAGGGCAGGTCGCCAAATTTCGCTGCGGTTTCTGCTGATAAGTAAGCGGGTTGGTTTTGTTTGATCAGTTCAGACAAAGGCAGCGTGTTTTGCTCAACCTGAACTTCAGAGCAGCCGTTTGGGTGAGTACCCATCCATACTTCTGCTTGAGGCTCATTCGTTTCGTTAGAAAAGCCAAACAAATCGTGAATAGAAGAGGTGCTTCCCCAGGCGTAGTTTTGGATTTTGTTGTTCATTTGAAAGAAGCTATGCGATGAAATAGTGTTCAAATTCATGAATTTTTCCCATAGTTAACCCTCCGAACTGAATCGGAAGAAAAATTGAGCAGAGATACGTTAAATAAGGAGGGCGAGCGCGGTTAGGTCACTCGCCAATTTGCCCTAAGGGCGATAAGTCGATTTACAACCGAGGCTTTGGTTCGAGTGGTTTTCGTGATGGCTGCGCTTGCAAAAATGGCAGCAACAAAAGGCCAATGACGGCTGCACAAACTGAAATGATGATGAAGAAACCCGTCCAATGATATTCTTCAAGAATTAACGCCAGTGGATAACCAGACAATGCTGCGCCCATGTAGGCGAACAAGCCCACGAATCCTGTTGCCGCGCCGGCAGAATCTTTGTGAGAGCACTCCGCCGCCGCCATACCGATCAGCATTTGTGGTCCAAAGACAAAGAAGCCGATGGAGAACAATCCCGCCGCTTGGAATGCAAAGTTGGTCAGAGGCATCAGCCAAAGCGCAGAGACAGATAAGAAAATCCCAATCGCGAACAGCAAGTTCATTGGCCCACGGTTACCGCCAAAGAGTTTGTCTGAGCCCCAACCCGCAACCAATGAACCAACAAAACCGCCGATTTCAAACATAGACAGAGCAGCGTTGGCGTTAATCAGGCTATAGTGATGCTGCTCGGTCAAGTACAGGTTTCCCCAGTCATTGATTGCGGTACGAACGATGTAAACCAACACATAACTGAACGCGAGCAGCCAGATGTATTTGTTGTTAAATACGTACGATTTCAGAATTTCGCGGTAGGTGAGGCCACGTCCGTAATTTTCTTGCGCAAGTTCTAGTGCGTCGTTGCGCCATTGACCGACACTTGGTAAACCCATTGTTGTGGGTTTGTCGCGCAATCGCCAACAAACGAATAGACCGAGCAATACCCCGATGATGCCGGGTAGAATAAAACCTTCACGCCAGCTGTAGTGCAACGTCAAATAGCCCACCAAAATAGGGATCAGCGCGCCACCAACGTTGTGTGCGGTGTTCCAAATCGCCCATAAGAAGCCACGCTCGGAACGTGAATACCAAGTGGTTAACAGCTTGGAGCATGAAGGCCAGCCCCAGCCTTGGAACCACGCGTTTAAGATCCACAGAGTAATGAAAGCCGCGAGTGAGCTAGAAAAACCGAACGCGATATTGACCAGACCTGTCGCAATCAATCCTAATCCCATGAAATAACGAGGATTAGAGCGATCCGAAATCGTGCCAGAAATAAACTTCGAACAGCCGTAAGTAATGTAGAAAAGTGTACCGATAAGACCCAAATCGCCTTTATCTAAGCCAAGATCGGTAATCATCGCTGGTGCGGCGTAGTTAAAGGTCTTACGGGTAAAATAGAAACCTGCGTAGCCGATGTACATCCCCAACATAATGTGCAAACGCCAATGGTGGTAACGCTGGTCGATTTGCTCGTTGCTCAGGCTCGGTTGAGTAAATTTAGGTGAACGTAAAAATCCAAACATCTTGAGTTACACCTTAGGTAAAGTAATGCTGATTTGTGTGCCGATCATTTGATCGCTGGTGGAGTAGATAACGATTTTTCCACCTAACGCGTGCACACGCTCTTGCATGCCGCGAACGCCCATGCCGTTCATGCTGTCCTGAACTTTGAAACCGACACCATCATCGTGAATCATCAGTGACACCGCAGCTTCTCCAATTGTCAGTTCAATATTGATCAACTGCGCTTCTGCGTACTTGGCTGCGTTATTCAATGACTCTTGGCATAAACGGAATAGGGTGACTTTGAGTGTGTCACTCAGGCTGGTGTAATCGCCTTGCCAGTTCAGTTGAACATTCGTTCCGTGATTGGCGAATTCCATCTCTCGCGTCAGTTGCTCGACGGATTCTTTCAAGTCCAAATCATCCAGCATTTTGGGTCTTAGCTTGCTCAACAGTCGCTTAGTGGTGTCGTACACGTTGAGCGAAAGCCCTTCGATCATGTCCGCGCAACCAACGCGTGTTTCTGCGTTGTTCACTCGTTTAATGATGTTGGCTTGTGTGCGGATTGCCGTGATGTTCTGTCCGATTTCGTCATGTAGCTCGCGCGCAATATCGCGTCTTACCGATTCTTCCGCTTTGATAAGCTGGCGAGACAAATTCTGATTGCGCGCAAGTTCGCCGCGCAGTTTGTGATTGAGGTCTTTTTGTTTCTGAACCCCTAAGCCGAGCATAATGCCGGTGATGGTTTGCGCCGAGAGAGATAATAACAAATCGGTGATTTCTAGATTTGATACGCCGCTACGAGCCGCAATCAGCGCTATGCTGTTGAGCATGGTGGCGAGCAGAGCACCTTGCCAGCCGTAACGCAGAGCAAGCACGATGATTGGAATCGCCATACAAAATGGCGCAAATCGTTTTAGCTCTTCAGGCAAGCTGGTTTGCACCAAAATACTGCCGATCAAAAGTAGCGCATAAAGCACGATATGACGCACCTGAAATACAACGGCATTACTAAGTAGGAGAGAGCTAAGCGGAGACCAACGACTTTGGAACAAATAACTCCATAACAAGTAGCACATAGGCACCACGAGCAAGCCTCCAGAAATGCTAGCCAGCCATACCATGTAAACCGAAGGAACGTGAAAACCAACGGCCATCACATTAATAAACGCGTTAATGATAATGACTGCGCTCATCACGGCTAAATGGCGGTTTTGGTCTCCGTAGTAGTATTTTTTCGCAATCAGAGTGACCGGGATACTGGCAATGCTCGCAATCAGCACGGTAAGCCACTGCGGTTGACCCAGTAAGATCGCAAGTGCGATGGAAAGTCCCCACTCCGAAAGGTAAATCGTCGGCCAATAAGCGGTGCGAGTGTGCAGGGCGACACCTAATCTTAAAGCGAAAGGAAACAATAAGATCGCCAGTTCGGGATCATTGACAAAGTAATAGGCAATCACCCATAAGCAGAACCAGGCGCAAGCCATAACAAATAGTCCGCAAATGGTGGTAACAGCGTAAGCTCGCATTAAAAGGACTCTTGAGAAAATAGTTTGGCGAGCTCAACGTTGTTTTTCACGCCGAGTTTGTCGATGGCATTCGCACGATGCACATGCACGGTCTTGTGGCTCAAGCCAAGCTCTGCCGCGACAGACTTTACATCCAACCCGGTCGCAAGTAGCTGACATACCTCGTTTTCACGTTTTGTCAGTTGGCATAGAGAGGTGGTGTTGTCGCTAGGCGTTGCAAGTTTAAGTGCAATATCTGATGTGAGGTAACAGCCGCCAGAAGCACTGGTTCTCACGGCTTGAATAAGTTCGTCTGGGCTACAGCGTTTACTAAGATAGCCTTTTGCACCTAGCTTTAGTGATTTTTCCACCATCGCAGGGGAGTCATGCACGCTAAGCATCACGCAGGCAATGCCAGTTGGTATTTCGCTAAGAAAGTTTAAGCCGCTTTCATCTGGCATGGAGATATCTAGGATGACGACATGAGGGTGTACCGCAGGCAAGCCTTTGCGCGCTTCGGCGACAGAGCCGAATTCACCGACAACGGTAATATCACTTTCTAAATTTAATAATTGTGCGAAACCTGAACGCACGATGACGTGATCATCAACTAGAGCAACATGAATCATTATTACAACCAAATAGAGCAGACGACTAACAACAATAAGCTCCAACAGGAGCCAATAGAAAAACCTTTAATGATACTGAATTGATCAACTCATTTTAATGATCTTGCGCGCTTTACCGAAGTAAAGCGCGCAGAGAAGCTAGGCTTGGTTTTGTGCAAGTTGAAGCTTCTTCGCGTGTCGAATCTTCTTCTCTTCCGCGATAGCGACGAAAGCAAGCAAAACAATACAAATCATGGCGGAGGTATCTAGAGCTGCGAAGGTACCTTTCCAACCAGTTAAGCCGAAGATAGGTGTACCGTCTGCAATCATACCGAGACCAAGTTTCGCGAAGCTGTCACCGATTAGGTAAGCGAATGTACCTTTTACGCCGTCAGCCACACTGATTGCTTTTTTAGGGACAAAACCAACCGCGGCAACACCGATAAGAAGTTGCGGACCAAACACCAAGAAGCCCAATACAAATAGAGAGGCTAAGTACATGAACTCGCTAGTGGCGTGTTGGTAGAACTCAAGCGATACGATGATCAAACCAAGAGATACACAAGCAACCAATGCGCGGCGACCGTTTGCTAGGTCAGACAGGTAACCCCACATCAAAGTACCCACAAGCGCACCGACTTCGAACAGAGTAAAGCCAGAGATTGCCGTTTCTTTTGACAGACCAAGTTCTTGGTACGCGTATACCGTTGACCATTGGTCGATACCGATACGAACGATGTAAAGGAAGATGTTGGCAAAGCAAAGTAGCCAGATAACTTTGTTTTTAAGAACGTATTCAACAAAGATTTCTTTTTTGGTCATTTGGTTTTCTTCAGCGGCGGTGTCTTCTTCACTCACTGCTTCATCGAAAAGTTCTTCTACTTTACCTAGACCGTAAGCTTCTGGAGAGTCGCTACCAAAGCGCATACCGATAAAACCAACGATGATCGCGATGATAGAAGGGAACACGAACATGCCGATTACGTGGCCGTCGAATAGGTAGTTGGCACCGAAAAGAGCAACACCCGCTGCGCCCGCACCACCAACGTTGTGTGACATGTTCCACAAGCCTAGGTAAGAGCCGCGTTTGTTACGAGGTGTCCATTTTGTAATGGTTGAGTAACTAGAAGGGCCACCAGTACTTTGGAAGAAACCACTCAGAGCGTAGAAAGCCACCATCAAGAACAGGCTTGCACTACCGCCGCCCATGCTGAAGCTGAAACCAAGCATTGCAAGACCAGAAAGGATCAGCATAAAAGGGAGGAATTGCTTGGTGTTCTTACCGTCAGCGTAGTAAGAGACAACGGTTTTACCGATGCCGTATGTGATGGAGAAGCCAAGGCCAATAAGACCTAGGTCTGTCATGCTCAAACCGTAAGTTGAGATCATGTCGTTTTGCGCGACATTGAAGTTCTTACGAATCAAGTACATGGTTAGGTAGCCGATAAATACGACCAAGTAAGATTGGATGAACGGTTTAAACCACATCTTTCTTCTAACTTCGACAGGAAGATCGAGGGTCGGCTTCCGCACCTGTTCGAGGAATTTTAACATGATGAACTCTCTTGTAATTGTTTTAGAAACACAACGGAGGCCGTTATGCGCTCTTGTTACCTTTGACTGAGCGGAATTCTAGAGAGTGGTTTTGTGAGGCACATGAGATGGTTGCCTAGATCGGCTAGGAAAAATTCCTAGAAATGCCTAGGAAGGCGGAAAAGCGTGAAAAGAGTCACACAAAATCCTTACTAATTTATGGGTTTTTGACTGGTTTCTTATCGGATTGGAAAGCGTTCAAATGCAAGCAGGTTAATATACGCAAGCTTAGTGCTGACAAGGGGTGAGTACGTTTGGTTGGAAGAATAGTGTCTCGTTGCTAGCTATCAATCGCGAATGAGAAACAAACAACAGAGACCCAGAGGTCTCCGTTAGAAATATTAGGAATTCGGCTAGGTTGACGTGTTAAGGCGCAGGGCTGTATAGACGCGGCGAGCCGTATTTTGGCAAGTGAATTAGGTTCAAATGGTTTCTTCTTGCCCATTCGACGGTTAACGCTGTCGGTGCAGATAAGCAAACCAGAGTGGGGATACGCGCGCGAACGGCTTTGTGGATCAACTCTAAGCTGCAACGGCTTGTCATGATTGCGAAGCCACTTTGAGGTTCGATGTGATTGTTGGCCAATGCGCCAATCAACTTATCTAGCGCGTTGTGACGGCCGATGTCCTCTCGGCACAACTTGATGTTGCCTTGTAAATCTGAAAATAAAGCGGCGTGTAGCGCGCCAGATTCACGTGCGGCTTCTTGATGCAGTGCGACTTTGTCTCGCAGCCCTTCGAATACATCGGAGCGCGGAGGAAGAGACGGTGTTAGCGGTGCTAAATCAGGCAAAGCTTGTTCCAGAGCCTCGACGCCACAAATGCCGCATCCGGTTGTGCCTGCAAGATTCCGACGTTGTGTTTTTAGCGCCCAGAAAGCGCGGTTGCTGATTTCTACTTCCGCATAATGAGATTCGTGATCGCCACCAATTTCAATGTCTTTGATCTCTTTGAAGTCGTGGACGATGCCTGTGCTTAGGCTAAACCCTTTCACAAAGTCTTCCAGATGGCCTGGCGTCACCATCATGACCGCTTGGCTAATGCCGTTATAGCTGATAGCTAAAGCTGACTCACTCGCCAGCGACATTTGTTGCACTGGGCGGCCATCAATCAATTCTCGGTAATTGAACGCACTTGGTTGAGGTGGTGCTTGATTGAAATCGGACAGTTCAAAATAAGATTGAGTAGTACATCTCATGAAATCACCTCATAAGCCGTTATGTATGCCAAAAATTGACGTGTGGGTTGTTGTTATCGATTGAATATGTTCTTCGCTTCTGCGAAGCACTGATCGGTTAGCGCGGAGAAGGGTTCTTGTTTTCGCTTTAACAAACCTAGCGGGGCGTGAACGGCGGCTTCTTCGATAGGGATAATGCGAAGCGTATCGTTCAACTCTTCTAATCCACAGTTCAGCGGCATAATGGCGCAACAAAGGCCACTGGTTACTGCTTGGATCAAGTGAAAGGTGGAGTTACTTTCAATGACGGTTTGCGGAACCAGCCCTTTACTCACAAAGCTAAGATCAATTGAGTGGCGATAGTGCATACCCTTCGAAAGCAGCCCTAGCGGAATGTTATTGAGTGACTCCCACAACACTTCAGATTCGGCAAAATCGAAATGACGCTCATCGAATAAAACGCCAAGTTTGGTCGAGTATAGCTCGATAACATCGAAGTAAGCGGTGTTGACTTGATCGACATAACACATCCCCAAATCAAGTTGATTGCGATTGAGTTGGTCTATGATCTGTTCGGTCGTCATGGAGAGTATTTGAAAGCGTAACTCAGGGAACTGTTGAGCTAATGGTTTGAGCAATTCCATCGGGTTTTGGCTGGCGAGTGGCACCATTCCAAGCCGAAGTGAACCGACCAACTGACCACGGCAGTTAGCAGCCTCGGCTTGCAGTCCATCATGAGCGGCTAAGACGGTTTTCGCCCAAGCTAAAATGCGTTCTCCTGCTTCAGTAAACCCTTCAAATCTTTGACTTCTTTGGATTAATTCGAGATCGAGTTCTTCCTCTAAGCTTCGGATTCTCATGGACAAGGTAGGCTGCGTAATGTGGCACAATGCGGCGGCTTGACCAAAGTGTTTGGTCTGTTCAAGTGCGATGAGATATTTAAGTTGTTTGATATCCATAATGGCTTGTTAACCTTGCGTTGTGAGTCACATGTACGGGGGGAACTCCCTAAAAAGGGCACAGCACTACCGTACTTTTTAAGCGCTGGAGCGTTTTAACTGGGGAATGGAAAACCAAAACCAAGTCAAGAATAAAACCTCACTCAAAATTGATCTGAATCAAGGCTATTCCTGATATTAATTAGGGTCAAATTTAAAGTATCTATAGTGTGATAGATATTATCTATTATCAAGAGTGGCGATTTTATTGAGTTCGTTAAGCGAACTAGGTGGAATCGGATGGGAAAACGATTAACCTCATAAATTGTATTGATTAAAAATGTGATGACCGTCAGTGGAAAAATTCGTCATAGATTTTGTTTATCACTCGGTCAGGATTATCAATTGGACGCATATTGAATAACGACTTAATCTTTGATTTAGATCAAGACGCAACAATGCGCATTGAATCTAACAGTCTTAGAAGCAGTAGGCGGGTATCCGATATCAAGAATCTAGATAAGTAAACGCTCGGACAAGCGAGAGCATGTTGAGTGGTTACTTATTTGGATTAAAAAATACATGGATTAGAAACTAAGCCCTTCAATACTTCCGCATTATCTCAATAAATAACGCGCTTGTTTTCACGGGCACCCTGCTTGCTGGTATATCTGCGAGGAGTAAAGTCGTGAGCCAAAAAGAACAAATAAAAACATACAAAGGTCCAGCTGGTGGTTGGGGTGCACTGAAAGCCGTAACCAGAAGTTGGTGGGGCAGTGAAAATGCAGTTAAAAACATTCGCACTATGCTCAAAACCAACCAAAATGGCGGTTTCGACTGCCCTGGATGTGCATGGGGCGAGTCGCCAGATAGTGGTAAAGTCAATTTCTGTGAGAATGGCGCGAAAGCGGTAAACTGGGAGGCGACCAATCGTCTGGTTGATCCTGAGTTTTTTGCCAATCACAGCGTTTCTTCTCTCTCAACGCAAACCGATTACTGGTTGGAATACCAAGGCCGTATCACGCACCCAATGCGATACGATGCTGAATCCGATCACTACGTGCCAGTCTCTTGGGATGAGGCTTTTGCACTTGTCGCGAAACATCTCAATCAATTGGATTCACCACACCAAGCTGAGTTTTATACCTCTGGTCGTGCAAGCAACGAAGCGGCGTTTTTGTATCAGCTATTTGTGCGCGCATTCGGTACCAATAACTTTCCAGATTGTTCCAACATGTGCCACGAAGCCAGTGCTATCGGGATGAAAGACACCATTGGCGTTGGTAAAGGCACAGTGATCTTTGATGATTTTGAAGAAGCTGATGCGATTTTCGTGATTGGTCAAAACCCGGGTACGAACCACCCACGAATGCTTGAACCTCTGCGTGAAGCGGTAAAACGTGGAGCACAGGTTATCTGTCTAAACCCGCTGAAAGAGCGCGGATTAGAGCGTTTCCAAAACCCACAGATGCCGATTGAGATGTTGAGTAACGGTTCAGAGCCTACCAACACGGCGTACCTGCGTCCTGCTTTAGGTGGAGACATGGCAGTGTTTCGTGGCATCGCGAAATTCTTGTTGCAATGGGAACGCAAGGCATTGCAAAACGGTGGAAAAGCGGTATTTGATCGTGAATTCATCAAGCAACACACAACAGGTATTGATGAGTATTTGGCTGAAGTGGACGCAACCTCTTGGGAACACATCGCGGAACAATCGGGTCTTGATTTAAGTGAAATCGAGATGGTGGCGAGCATGTATCGACGTGCAGAACGTGTGATCATGTGTTGGGCGATGGGGTTGACTCAGCATCGTCACTCTGTGCCAACCATTAAAGAAGTCGCAAACGTGCAAATGTTACGAGGTAACGTTGGTAAGCCGGGAGCGGGGCTTTCACCAGTGCGTGGTCACAGTAACGTTCAGGGCGACCGTACGATGGGCATTGATGAAAAACCTTCAGATCTGTTGTTGGATCGCATTGAAAGTCGATTTAACTTTGACGTCCCGCGTGGTGAAGGCCACAACACTGTGCAAGCCATTAAAGCGATGGAAGAAGGGCAAGCGAAAGTATTTATCGGTTTGGGCGGCAACTTTGCACAAGCAACGCCAGACACAGAACGTACGCACAACGCGATGCGAAACTGTAATTTAACCGTACACATTTCGACGAAGTTAAATCGTTCTCACCTTGTAACAGGTAAAGATGCGCTTATTCTTCCATGCTTAGGCCGTACCGAGATTGATCAGCAAGCGACTGGCCCACAAGGCGTGACGGTTGAAGATACCTTCAGCATGGTACATATCTCATTTGGTCAGCTAAAACCGCGTTCGGAGCATTTGCGTTCAGAACCAGCGATTATTGCCGGTATTGCCAATGCTACACTCGGGGCAAAACCAATTGATTGGTTGTGGGCGATTGAAGATTACGACCGTATTCGCGATTTGATTGCAGACACGATTCCGGGCTTTACCGACTTTAACCATAAGCTTAAACACCCGGGTGGATTCCACTTGGTAAACCCAGCTGCCGAGCGTCGATGGAATACACCAAGCGGCAAAGCACAGTTCAGCTCTAGCGAGTTGCCGAAGCAGTTGATCAGCGAAGCGATACTCGAAAAAGGCCAAAAGCCAGATTTGATCTTGCAAACCATGCGCTCACACGACCAATACAATACGACACTTTACGGCTTGAATGACCGTTATCGTGGAGTATTTGGTATGCGCGAAGTGCTGTTTATCAATGAAGCGGATATTCGTAAACTCGGTTTTGAACCGGGCGACAAAGTGGACATGGTGTCATTGTGGGAAGATGGCGTTGAGCGCCGTGTGAGCGGATTTACGCTTGTTGCCTATGATGTACCAGCAGGTCAGGCGGCGGCTTACTATCCAGAAACAAACCCATTAGTTCCTTTGGACAGTTATGGGGATAGAACGTTTACGCCAACCTCTAAGTTTATTGCGATAAAATTGGAAAAATCGACATCCGATAAGATCGCTTTGGTGGAAGCGGAATAGTGACCAAACCGGCACAACGACATTTCCGATAAGCAAACGGCTGATATTAATTATCAGCCGTTTTTAATTGCGCTCAGTCTGCATTTAGTGCGCATAGCTTGTGTATAATGTTAATGACATTATGCTGCTCGATAATAGACAGATAAGGCCGATTTGAATCTAATTTCAAGTAGTAAAACTAATAAGAAGATGCTTATGACCTTGAAAAATATAATTAAATTAACAATCAGTCACTTAGTGGCAGTTTCTATTGGCATTGCGATAGGTATCTATACTTTACCGATCCTTATTGCACCACCTGCGCCGACCGATGAACAAGTTGCTAAGAGCAAGCAAGGTGCAGAATACAGCGCAGTGTTTAAGAGGGAACTCAAAGGTAGCGACGCTTTTCATTGGGGAGAGGGAGAAATTCATTTGAGTTCTGAAGTCATTACGTTGGTAGGAAAACTCGCTCCCGGACCAGACTATAAACTCTATCTATCTCCTAAGTTTGTCGAAACGGAACAAGAGTTTAATGACCTTAAATCTGAGATGAGCTTAATTGGTGATGTCAAAACGTTCGATAACTTCGTTGTTGAGGTTCCTCAAAGCACTTCAATTTCTGAATACAATACGGTTGTTGTATGGTGCGAGACATTCGGTGAGTTCATTACTTCGGCAAAGTATCAATAAACCTTAGCAGTAGAGTGAAAGGCTTTTCTTTTCACTTTACGCTAGGATGTTGTTTCGCATAATTAAGAGGCAAAGACTCTTAAACACTCTAAATTTAAGAGCCTTTGTTTAGAGTTATTGACAGAACCATTCGACCTGTAAGTCGTTTGCACCTTTCAGGCTACGTTCTGGAAAAACAAGATTTCGAACTATTTAGAGTTATTCTCTGTTTGGCTTGTTTCGTTCGATGACGCTAATCGCAATGGCTAAAAATAGAATATCTTTTACTAAAAAGAAGTTTGTCACCAAAACCCCATCAGACACTTTCCATGTATTCGGTGTCGTAATTAGAAAGCTGAGTGTCGCAAGAAAAATAATTGCGGCGGCTATGCCAGAAAAATAAGCGACTCGTGTGTTTTTAAGGCCAACGATTAATCCAATAGCGACAATGATTTCTGTTGCGCCAATGATGTTTGATACGGCTTGAACTGACATCACATCATACAACCAACTCATCAGAAAATGATTTTCAACGAGCGGTTGTATAAGCTTGGCCTCTGTAGGTGTGAATTTATAAATACCAATCCATATTAGAACTAAAGAAACGCCGAAAACTCCGATAAGATATCCAATTGAGTCACATTGATGATGGCTTTTTACGTTTTGCATAATTAACTACATTCTCCTGTTTGTTAGCGCTTCCAACAAGACCTATAAGGTTGGTAGAAAATTTCATAGGTTTTTTTCGCTCAAACAACAGATATTAAAAATCACGTGATACAGAATTACGTGTTTGATAGAACTTAAGGATATTTCGTGGAAGTTAAAATTTTTCAGGTTGACTCGTTTACATCAGAGGTTTTCAAAGGTAATCCCGCGGGTGTTTGTATCACAGAGTCAAGCCTTGATGAGGAAACGATGTTGGCCATCGCGGCCGAGATGTCGTTATCTGAAACGGCATTTCTGTCACTCAGTACAATGCAACTTCGTTGGTTTACACCGAGGACGGAAGTTGCTTTGTGTGGACACGGCACACTTGCAACGGCGCACGTTCTGAAAGAGCAGGGGTTATATAATACTGGAGATACGATTGAGTTCGTTACGCTATCTGGGGTTTTAACTGCACAACTCGATCATGAAGAAATTCATTTGGTGTTTCCTGCTCCAACTTTAGATATGCGAGCTAGTATTAACAAAGACTTACTTCATGGTTTGGGGCTAGATGCCGCCAATGTAGTCGCCTACGGTCAGTTTGATAATAAGCAGTTGGTCGTCATTAATGATGAATTTGTGCTTGAACAGCTCGACCCTGATTTTGGTGCGCTGCTTAAACAAAAAGGCCGTGGCGTCGTCATCACTGCTCAATCAAGCACTGACGCCGATTTTGTCTCTCGATACTTCGCGCCTTGGGTAGGTGTTAATGAGGACCCAGTTACAGGCTCTGCACATTGCGCTTTATGTGTTTACTGGGCTAAAGAGCTCAACAAAAAGCAACTGAAAGGCTTCCAAGCCTCCAAGAGAAGTGGGGTCGTCCATACAGAGTTGTTAAGCACTGAGCACGTTAAGCTTTCTGGAAATGCAGTAACGATATTGCGAGGATATATGAGAATCGCGTAGCGGTCCTTGTGGGAATGATTTTATTTTCGTGTTACCCAATGCTCAATAGTGAAGACGCTTGAATGCTGCTTATTTAAGTGGCTGATTTTTTTTGTAAAAACCCCCCTGGCACGGTGGTGTATAACGATTGGAGAGTTATATGAAAACTATCGGTCTTCTAGGTGGTATGAGCTGGGAGTCGACGCTTAGTTATTACAAATTGATCAACGAAGGAGTCAAAGAGGCGTTAGGCGGCCTAAATTCCGCAAAAATTTGTATGTATAGCGTGAATTTTTCGGAGATAGAGAAACTTCAACATCAAGGTAAATGGGAAGAAACGGCAAGCATTCTATCTGATGCTGCATCTTTAATAGAAAAAGGGGGCGCTGACTTCATTCTTATTTGTACTAACACAATGCACAAAGTTGCGCCTCAAATTGAAGCCAGTATTAATATCCCCATACTACATATCGCAGACGCGACTGCTGAGTTACTTCGTGAGAAAGGGGTTCAAAAGGTCGGACTCCTTGGTACTCAATTCACAATGGAGCAAGACTTTTATAAAGGAAGGCTTTCCGACCGTTATGGGCTTGATGTCGTCATTCCCGATCAAGACGACCGCTCTAAAGTACATAACATTATTTATAAAGAGTTATGCCAAGGTGAAATCAAAGAGGAGTCAAGGACGATATACTTGCAAATTATTGAAAAACTAAAAGAGCACGGAGCTGAAGCTGTGATTCTCGGGTGTACTGAAATTGCCTTACTTGTAAACCAAAGTCACACCGATGTTACACTACTCGATACCACTTCTATCCATGCTCAAGCAGCAGTCCGTTTGGCAATTGAAGGTGAATGATCTACGCTTTCTTTCCTGCAAAAAAAGAGAAAACCAAGCACGTGGTTTTCTCTTTTTTATTATCAAGTTATAAGCGAGCAAATTTGAGAGTTCTGTATCCACCAATCAAGTTGCGGGCTTTGTAACCATTGTTGACCAGCTGACGGTATGCTACGTTACCGCGTAACCCAACTTGACAGTAAATCACGATCTCTTTGTCTTTAGGAAGTTCGTGCATGCGACGACGTAGTTGATCGACAGGAATATTAATTGCACCTTCAAGATAACCAACGGACTCCAATTCACCAGGATTACGAACATCAAGTAACAGTTGGTCTTCTGTCAGTGAATCCATTTCATCATAATGAATCGCGGTCGCATCGCCTTTGATGATGTTATTTGCCACAAACGCCGCTTGGTTAATTACATCTTTAGCAGAGCCATAAGGTGGCGCGTAAGTGAGCTCGAGGTGTTGCAGTTGCTCTACCGTCATACCAGCACGCTGAGCAACTGCCATTACGTCGATACGTTTATCAACACCGTCTTTACCTACTGCTTGCGCACCTAATATTTTACCTGTTACTGGATCAAACAGCATTTTGAATGACACGGTTTCTGCACCTGGGTAGTAACTCGCGTGACTTGCTGTATGCACATACACTTTTTCATAAGCGATGTTTTCACGTTTCAGCTGTTTCTCGTTTTTACCAGTAGAAGCGACGGCTAAATCAAAAATCTTACAGATCGCCGTGCCTTGCGTACCTTGGTAAGTTTCTTGGCGGCCAAGCATGTTGTCTGCTGCCATTCGGCCTTGACGGTTTGCCGGGCCCGCAAGTGGCACTAGAATTTGCTCGCCAGTCACAAAGTCTTTCTCTTCTACCGCGTCGCCGACAGCGTAGATCGAAGGATCGCTGGTTTGCATGTATTCATTGGTATAAATACCACCAAGAGCGCCGATTTCTAAGCCAGCTTCTTTCGCTAATTTGGTCTCGGGGCGAACACCAATTGCCATAATCAAAATATCGGTGGTGAGTCTTTCACCGTTGTTTAGTGTTAATTCCAATTCACCTTCTAGATGTTGGTGTTTTTCGCTCTCACCAGAGTCGAAACTTGCCACGTGCTCGTTAGGTACGAATTTCACCGACTCAAGTGCGACGCCAAGTTTAAGGTCGATGCCTTTCTCACGAATTTCAGCATGTGCGAAGCCAGCCATTTCACGGTCAACGGGCGTCATCACTTGATCCGCCATTTCAACTAATGTGGTTTTTATGCCTAGCTGGTGGAAGGCTTCCATCATTTCCAAACCGATAAAACCACCACCAACGACCGTAGCGTGTTCAACTTTGTTGGTTTCGATCGTTTTAATGATGCGATCCATATCTGGAATATTGCGCAGCGAGTGCGTTAACGGGTTATCAATACCCGGAATAGGCGGCACAACTGGACCTGCGCCAGGGCTGAGTAGAAGAAAGTCGTAGCTCTCTTGGTATTCCGAGCCATCAAGCAAATTCTTAACCGTAACCGTTTTGTCTTGACGGTTAATAGAAACCACTTCGTTCATCACACGGACATCAACATTGAAACGCGCTAAAAAGCTCTCAGGCGTTTGAAGAAGCAGTTTGCTGCGCTCTTGGATATCACCACCAATGTGATAGGGTAAGCCACAGTTTGCAAATGACACAAATGGACCGCGTTCAAACATAATGATTTCTGCGTCTTCACTAAGACGACGAGCGCGAGCTGCTGCAGATGCACCGCCAGCAACCCCACCAATAATCACGATTTTGCTCATGGATTTCTCCTGCTGAATGATCGAAAACGCCTACACCTTACTTAAATAAATTAGCTAAGTCTAATGTTATTTAATCTACATTAGCATTGACTTAATAATATTAATTAGTAATATCTAATAAAATGTAATGTAGTAATGAAGAGGCATAAGAATGGGCGACAGTATGCTACAAAGTGCGACCGAAGCGAGTGAGCTGCTTAAAATTATGGCTCATCCAGAGCGCCTAATCGTGATGTGTAAGCTGATTGAGGGCGAGAAAGGGGTCGGTGAACTGTTTGAAGGTTCATCATTAAGCCAATCTGCTTTTTCACAACATCTCACCGTATTGAGAAAGCACGACATTATTAAAGCTAGAAAAGTTTCTCAGCAGGTATTTTATTCAATTTCTGATGAAAGAGTTGGTCCGCTGGTTGAGGCCTTTAAGCAAGTTTTCTGTAAGTAATTAGTTTGGCGGTTGCTATGTTTGAAGTTCCTTGGATGTCGCTGTTGGGCGGCATAATAGTTGGCGTATCAGCGATAACACTGATGCTATTTACTGGCAAGACTGCTGGGATCAGTGGGATCTTAAACGGTGCCGTTGAGAACGCAGATCGCGTTTGGCGCATTGTTTTTTTAATTGCGATGGTATTAGGTGGCGTGTTTGCTGTTTATGTTCTTGGCGGGCATGTACCAGAACAGTACAGCGGTTCTGTTGTTTTAGTTATCGTTGCTGGCTTGTTAGTCGGTGTCGGTACGCGTATCGGCAATGGTTGTACTAGTGGTCATGGCATTTGTGGGATAGGGCGTTTCTCAATCCGTTCTGTGGTCGCGACGTGTACTTTTATGGCCACAGCCATGTTAACCGTCTTGCTAGTATCGTGAGGAATAGTGCCGTTATGAAAACTCATGTAATGAAAAGTATTAAGCAAATGTCCGTTGTTGCATTTTCTGGTGTGCTCTTTGGTATTGGTATGGTGGTCTCTGGTATGGCTGAACCGGCAAAAGTGATTGGCTTTCTCGATATTACTGGAGCATGGGATCCAAGCTTAGCCTTTGTAATGGGCGGAGCACTTGCGGTGTTCGTTCCAGCTTATCTTTTATTAATAAAGCCAAGAAGCGAATCTGTGTTTGGTGATGAGATTGTATGCCCAACTTCTAAAGCGATAGACAAAAAGTTAGTCGGTGGTGCTGTACTGTTTGGTATTGGTTGGGGGTTACTGGGTGTGTGTCCTGGTCCTGCGGTTGCCAGCCTTTTCACTGGCAACACACAAGTTCTGCTCTTTATAGCGGCAATGTTGGCTGGGTCATTCACCGCTAAAAGAGTGGTTCGTCAATAAAGAAAGTACTTCAACATTAAAAATAGTACTTAAACGCTAAAAAGTGAGTGTCGTAGAAACCGGGCAATGGTCACTCAGTTTATAGTCGAGTACATCTTGTGTTTTGAAAACGGTTTGAACACCAGACGACGCCTTTAAATCACCACTCACAATAATGTGGTCTATCACCGAGCGGAATTGGTGGGTTTTATTCGGATTACGATTAGAACGCACTTTACATTCCGCTTTAGTGTCTTTAGTCACTAGCTTTGCACTAGTATTGTCTGATATCACGTCCCATAACCAATCTCCTTGATAACCCAAGTTGTGGTTAAAGTCGCCAAGCACGACATAATGTTGTTTGTTGTCCTCGCGCGCCTTTATCCACTTAGCTAGTGCCTGTCCTTGTTGTTTCACTATCTTACAATCGCGGTTATTACGATACGCGCCACTGCAACCCGCTTTCAGATGTACAGAGAGTAGGTGAGTCTCGTTTTCTTGGTTTGGATTTAAAACAAGGTAGCTCGCGAAGCGCAGCTTGCTGTTGCCTCGTGTGATAGAGAAGTCTGGCTTGTCTAATACGCTTACGCCATTGCGCACGGCAAAGCCTGTGTATTGGTTGGTGTCGTTAAACTGAAGGTGTCGGTTGGAGGCGTTTGAACGATCGGAAAGATAAATAGTGAAGTCATTGCCAACAGCTTTTTGCATTGCAGCGACGCTTTCGACTTCTTGAAAAGCAAGAATGTCGGCTTGTGTTTTATCCACATAGTGGGTCAGTTTTTCAAAATCTTGTGGTGTTCTCGACACTTTTCCACCATCTATAGATAACCATTCTATGTTCCAACTGGTTAGATTGATGGAGTTTTGAGCAAATGAAAGAGAACTAAAAAGTAATATTAACGTAACAAAAAGTGATCGCATTTTGGCCTGTTGCACTCCTATCTTTTAGCGTATTCCTTTCCATCCTTTATCCTACAAGACCTCCAAAAATAGCAAGTAGATTTAGTACCAATTTTGCAATTTTCATGGTTTTCTTCGCAACTGAGATCAACGCCAATAAGATCGATTTCTTCTTGTTCGCTAGCCAATCTTTATTGATCAAAATCAATGTTTTTGAGTGGTGCTTCTCGTTAAATACGCCACAATATATTGTGTTGCTAGAATAAAAAATAACCCCATATAGTGTGTTTGTGGATAACTCTGTGAGTATGCTCGGGTAAGGAGAACAAGGTGAAACCAATCGTAATCAAACGCGACGGATCAAGAGCTCCGTTCAACAGGGATCGTATCCAAGCAGCAGTTGAAGCAGCAGCGGAAAACAAAGATAAAGATGTCGCTATTTATGCTCTTAATGTGGCTCTTGCTGTCGAGTTACAGTTAAGAGAACACGATGAAGTTCACATCCATGAGATTCAAGACTTAGTCGAAAATGAACTCATGCAAGGTCCTTACAAAGCCCTAGCGCGTTCTTACATTGAATATCGCCACGATCGCGACATCGCTCGTGAGAAGCAAAGTGCACTAACTCGCGAAATCGAAGGTTTGATTGAAGAAAGTAATCTGGATCTAATCAACGAGAACGCGAACAAAGACGGCAAAGTAATTCCGACTCAACGTGACTTGTTGGCTGGTATCGTAGCGAAACACTACGCGAAGACGCACATTCTTCCTCGCGATGTGGTTCAAGCGCACGAAGTGGGTGACATTCACTACCACGATTTAGACTACGCACCGTTCTTCCCAATGTTTAACTGTATGCTTATCGATCTTAAAGGCATGCTGACGCATGGTTTTAAAATGGGTAACGCTGAGATTGATACGCCAAAATCAATTTCGACTGCAACAGCGGTAACAGCACAAATCATTGCTCAAGTCGCGAGCCACATTTACGGCGGTACAACCATCAACCGTATTGATGAGGTTCTAGAACCGTACGTAATCACAAGCTACGAGAAACACCTAGAGATTGCAAAAGAGTGGAACATTGCTGAGCCAGAAGAGTTCGCAAAAGCGCGCACTGAGAAAGAGTGTTACGACGCATTTCAATCTCTAGAATACGAAGTAAACACGCTGCATACAGCGAACGGTCAAACCCCATTCGTTACGTTCGGTTTTGGTCTTGGTACAAGCTGGGCATCACGCCTGATCCAGAAATCGATTCTGAAGAATCGTATTGCAGGTCTAGGCAAGAACCGTAAAACAGCGGTATTCCCTAAACTTGTATTCGGCATCAAAGATGGTTTGAACCACAAATCAGAAGATCCAAACTACGACATCAAGCAACTTGCGCTTGAGTGTGCGTCTAAGCGTATGTACCCAGACATTCTTAACTACGACAAAGTAGTGGAAGTAACCGGTTCATTCAAAACGCCAATGGGTTGCCGTAGCTTCCTTGGTACTTACGAAGAAAACGGTGAGCTGATTCACGAAGGTCGTAACAACCTTGGCGTCGTGAGCTTGAACCTTCCTCGTATCGCTATCCGTGCAAACGGAAGCGAAGAGAAATTCTACGAGCTTCTAAATGACCGCCTACGTCTTGCTCGTAAAGCACTAGAGACACGTATCTCTCGCCTTGAAAACGTGAAAGCACGTGTGGCCCCAATCCTATACATGGAAGGCGCATGTGGTGTTCGCTTGAAAGCAGACGACTCAATCGCAGATATCTTCAAGAACGGTCGTGCGTCTATTTCTCTTGGTTACATCGGTGTACACGAGACAATTAACGCGCTATTCGGTACAGAAGCGCACGTTTATGATGACGCTGTTTTGCGTGAAAAAGCGGTCGCTATCATCAAGCATCTAAAAGATGCTGTGAATCAATGGGCTGACGAAACTGGCTATGGCTTCAGCTTATATGCAACGCCAAGTGAAAACCTATGCAGCCGTTTCTGCCGCATCGATGCAAAAGAGTTCGGTGTGATTGATGGCGTAACAGACAAAGGTTACTACACCAACAGCTTCCACTTGGATGTAGAGAAGAAGGTGAACCCATACGACAAGATCGACTTTGAGATGCCTTATCCAGAAATCTCAAGCGGCGGCTTTATCTGTTACGGCGAGTTCCCGAACATGCAACGCAACGTTGAAGCACTAGAAAACGTATGGGATTACAGTTACACCCGAGTGCCTTACTACGGTACAAACACGCCAATTGATGAGTGTTACGAGTGTGGCTACAACGGCGAGTTTGACTGTACAAGTAAAGGCTTCACTTGCCCAAGCTGTGGCAACCATGATTCAACCAAAGTATCAGTAACACGTCGAGTTTGTGGCTACCTAGGCAGCCCAGATGCACGCCCGTTTAACTTCGGTAAGCAAGAAGAAGTGAAGCGCCGAGTTAAACACCTGTAAGGTTTACTACCACTCGTTTTAACACTTTGAAAATCAACTTTAAACAGGTTGATTTTCTCTTTCGCGATAACACAGAGACGCATTATGAATTATCACCAATACTATCCAATTGACGTTGTTAACGGACCGGGTACGCGCTGCACGCTGTTTGTGTCGGGTTGTGTGCATCAGTGCCGTGGCTGTTATAACCAGTCGACGCAACGTTTGGATTCTGGTGCACTTTTCACGCAAGAAGCGGAAGACAAAATCATCGCTGACTTAAACGACACGCGTATCAAACGCCGTGGCTTGTCGTTGTCGGGTGGAGATCCGCTTCACCCTGCTAATGTGCCTCATATTTTGAAGATAGTGAAAAGGGTGAGAGAGGAGTGCCCAGGTAAAGACATTTGGGTTTGGACTGGCTACACGCTGACGGAACTGAATGACGCGCAAAGGGAAGTGGTGCAATACATCGATGTTTTGATTGATGGTAAGTTTGAACAAGACAAGAAAGACCTCAATCTCGAATGGCGTGGCAGTTCAAACCAAATCATTCATCGCTTTACGGACATCTAATCAAGCATTCTCCGCACATAAAAAGGGCTCACGCGTGCATAACGGGTGAGCCCTTTTGGTGTGAGTTCGTTAATGTCTTTTTGGTTACGCCGTCACCGATTGGTCATCTTCAACCATATTATTTATCCAACGTTTAGATTGAATACGGTAAGTCGTCAGTACGCCTTTCACTAACTCTTCCGCGAGCAGAGACATCAAGACAAAATGCAAAGGCAGCCCTAACACCATGCCTGTGTAATAAGTAAGGGGGATGCCAATAGCCCACTGACCGAACGTGTCGATGAAAATGCTATAGCGAATATCAGCGCCACTCTTTAGTACGCCGCCAATCCCAACCATGTTAAACACCCTCAAAATCATACCTAGCGCCATGACTAAACATACGTTAAGTGCCATGTCTGCATCGGTTAACGGGCTCAGTACCAATAGGTGATGAATCATGGGCGAGCTCAACCACACTAGGAAAAACAGCAAGGTGGCTAAGATTGCGCTGGTTAACACATACCACCACGCCGTTTTCTCGACTCGGTCATAATGTTTTGCACCAATATCATTCCCAAGAAGAACGGATGCAGCGACCGCAAATCCCATAAAGGTTGAAATCAGTACCCCTTCAATCGGTGATAAGAATGAGATGATCGCCAGTTCTGAAACGCCCAATTGACCATAGATGATGCTGTAAACGATCAATCCACCAGTCCAAAGCGCATCGTGGACCAACATGGGTAAAGAAACCTTAAAGTACTTTTTTCGATACTGTTTTAAGCGGCCTTGTACCCAATCGAACTTAGTCGGAATTAGGTAAGCATATCGTTTGTAGAAAAAATAAATCAAGACGGCGGTTTGGAAAAATCGAGAAACAAAACTACCTACGGCTGCACCAAATACGCCCCATTGAGGGAAACCAAATAAACCAAAAATCAAAACATAATTAAGCGCGACGTTAACGACAATGGCGGAGATACTAACGTTGGTTGCCAGTTTGGTTTGGCCCACGGAGCGCAATACCGCTTCAATCGGTACTACTATCGCCGTAGCAATGAGGCTAAAGCCCGTAACCACAAGATAATCACGTGCATAAGTGACGTATTCAGGATCGTCTGACATAAAAGAGACGATCTCTTCATCAAAAATCGCATAAAGAACGATAAACGGCAGCGTCACCAAAATGGAAATAAACCAAGATTGCGCCAACGTTCTGCGAATTCCGGCTAGGTTTCCTGAGCCGTAGTATTGCGAAGCAAGTACGGTAACTGCACCGCACAGGCCAAAGACAACCGCTAGGTTGAAGAAAAAGATACGATTTCCAACTCCAACTGCTGCCGTTGCAGATTCTCCGAGTAGGCTTACCATGAAAATATCCACGACGCCGAGCAAAGCAAAAAGCATGGACTGAAGTGAAACAGGTAGGCCAATCGTAATCAGCTTTTGCCAAAATGCTTTATCGATGTATTCGCGTGTTAAGAGCATCGCATTTCTCCTTAAAGATTAATGCGAGTAGTTTATCCTCATGATTTGGCGGTGTATTTTTCAAAGGAATCCAAAACCTTTGTAAAACTCTCTACTAACGCACATGTGAGCCAATAAATCATGGAAGATAAACAAGAACGCTACGCGATTTCAGAAAAAACTTATCAAGAGTTTATTGATCACAGTCGAGTATTAGCACTTGAGGAGAGAGGCATTGTGCAGTGCGGCATTGCCACTTGTCGTGACTTCTTCTCTGTTTATCGTAAAAACCAAAAGAAACACATGCTGCTCTATACGGTGCGTGGTAAAGGGTGGCTAGAGAGTGGGACTTATCGATACGATTTGGAGCCGGGCTCGTTGATTACAGTACCCGCAGGTGTTGAAAACGGTTTTGGTATAGAAGAAGAACCTTGGCAGATCGCGTGGCTTTTTCTTGCTACTGATAGAGAGTGGCCGATATTAGAATGCGATGTTCGCTATCAGCTTTCATCTACACCTGAAGTGATGTATGCATGTATCCAAACACTACTACGCAGCATTCACCTTCCAATCGATTATGGTGGTGCGGTAGGTGAGCATAGTGTGGCTCAGTTAGAGCTGATGTTAAACATGCCGCCCTCAGAGTCGATATCACGCAGCCAATTGAGGCTTCGGCGTGTATTTGACCTTGTCCAACGTCAGCTCCATAAGGATTGGAGCGTTGAGCAGGTGGCGGCTCTATATCCATGTTCGGAGCCTCATTTGCATCGACTGACTCAAAAGCAGTTTGGTCGAAGCCCAATGGCACATTTAACGCGTATGCGCATGGAATATGCTGCTAGGTTACTTCGTTCAACAGAATGGCCAATTCAGCATATTGGAGAAATAGTCGGATATCCGACCAGCGCAAACTTTAGTACACGTTTTAAAGCGTGGTCAACCATGACACCAAGAGAGTTTAGAAAAAACGGTAGAGTGGATTGGTACGACGAGGAGTGAATCGTTCTTTTTCTGAACGATAGAGCGCACAAAACTCACCGCAATCCAGAATTTTGTTCTCTAATTGATGAAATAAGTGAAAAATCATTTCGTCATTTTTTGCGATGGTGTTAACGTGAGGTTCGGTACTTGAATTTCAAAGGGTTATGACTTTCATGTTTTCTAATCTCCCAACTCCCGTATTAGATCCTATTTTATCTCTATCCGTTGCATACCGTAACGATGAACGTCCAAACAAGGTTGACCTTGGCATTGGCGTATACAAAAACAGCGCAGGCGAAACGCCGATTATGAAAGCCATTCAAATGGCGCAGGATGTCGTTGTTGAAACTCAAAAAACCAAGTCTTATGTTGGTCTTGCGGGTTGCGAAGAATTTAATAAAAGCATGATCGATTTGCTGCTGACGGGAACGTCTGCAATGGATCGTGTTGCAGCTATTCAAACGCCAGGTGCAAGTGGTGCGCTGCGTATGCTCGGTGATCTAATGAAGATCGCACAGCCAGATACGACGGTTTGGATTTCCAACCCAAGCTACGTAAACCACAAGCCAGTGATGGAAGCAGCAGGCCTTAAAGTTAAGTTCTACCACTATTTCTCTTCGGAAACGAAACAAGTAGACACCGCAAAAATGATGGATGATCTTGCGAAAGCTGGGCCTTCAGATGTGGTACTTCTTCATGGTTGTTGCCACAACCCAACTGGTGCAGATATTGACTTCTCTGCTTGGCAAGCCATTACAGAATTGTCGCAGAAGAACGGTTTCATCCCATTTGTGGACATTGCTTACCAAGGCTTCGGTGATGGCCTAGAAGAAGACGCAAAAGGTCTTCGTTTTATGGCAGATAACGTTGAAGAGATGTTGATTACTACTTCATGTTCGAAGAACTTTGGTCTGTACCGTGAACGAACTGGTGCAGCGATTGTGGTTGGTAAGAACATGCATGATGTAACCAATGCAAAAGGTAAACTCCTCACTCTAGCTCGCTCGACTTACACGATGCCACCCGACCATGGTGCAGCTTTAGTCAAGACCATTCTGCAAGATGACAATCTCACTTCCGTTTGGAAGCAAGAATTGAGTGAAATGCAACATCGTTTGGTTAGCCTTCGTCAAAGTTTGTGTAACGAGTTGAGAAACAACCATAATACAGATCAATTTGATTTCATTGAGGGTCACAAAGGCATGTTTACTGTGCTAGGCTTTAGTGGAAACCAAATGGCGCAACTGCGTGAAGATTATGGCATTTATGGTGTTGGCGATGGTCGAATTAACATTGCCGGACTTACCGAAACTCATATTCCATACGTAGCGGACGCAATTAAGAAAGTATCTCAAGCTTAATTGGAGTGTGGATGAAAAACTGGAAACTGATTCTGCCGCTTATGATGAGCGGCAGTTTAATTGCTTGTACGTCAACTCAAACGACGCAGGAACCTGTTGAGCCAGAGTCGCCAAAGGTCGAAGCGCCCGTTAAAGTCGAGCCAGAAGTGAAACCTGAGGTAGATCCAAAGCCTGAGGTGGAGCCCAAACCAGAAGCGAAACCTGAGAAAAAGCCGGAACCAAAGCCTAAGAAGCCAGTCAAGGTCACAAAAACACCCGATGGCATGTTAATTCTTGGTTCTGAAGAATGGGTTTATGTTCCTGAAATTGACCAGACTTTCAAGGCTAGAGTCGATACAGGTGCGACAACATCATCAATTAGTGCGACTGACATTGTTCCGTTTGAGCGTGATGGTAAAGACTGGGTTAAATTTAAGATAGATTTAGGTGACAAAGACACCAAAGAATTTAAAGTACCCGTTGAGCGCTGGGCTAAAGTTAAGCAGTCTTCGTCAGAAGAGGTGGATAAACGAGCGGTGGTAAAAGCCTACATTACCGTTGGGGATCACAAAGAAAAGACAGAGTTTACGTTAGCCGATCGCGGACATATGACGTTTCCAATTTTGCTTGGTCGAAGCTTTTTTAGAGATATCGCCGTTGTAGATGTATCGAAAAAATATGTGCAAGATAAACCTAAAAAAACCGCTAAAAACTGATGTATTACAGCTAGTTTCTGCTAGAAGCTAATAATTCGTGATTAACAAAAAATGGCCTCCAAAATTGGAGGCCATTTTTATTGAATCATATGCTTGCTTGTGATGCCCTGGTAGTCATAGTCATGTCCACTAAAATGCAAAACGAGCAGACATTACAATTTGCTGGCCATAGACACCATTATTTTTGAAATCTGCACCAAGCGATAGTTGCTGAGTTGAGTGGAATCGTGCGCCCAGATTGTAAATGGTGTTCGAATCGTCATTATCTATGATTTGGCCGATACGGCCATGTAGCTCAACATTTTGCATAAACCAAATACGAGTACCAATATTCACTTCCGTGCGCCACTCGTCACCCACTTTATCACTGCCGTTCTCTTTAATGTTGTGTACCAACATTTGGCCATAAATATCTGCAAATTGGCCTGCTGGCCCATTAAAGCCTATACCACCAGCAATGTCCCAGTCTCCGCTAAACTCACTGTCTGCGCGAGCAATGAAATGGGTATTCTCTGTAAAGTAGGTATTGAACTCGCCACCAAATGTACCAGGGCTAGTGCCCATGCGAAATTCCATCGTGTTGTAGTTGAAATTATTTGCATGTGCGGAAAGTGGCAAAATAGCACACAAACCAAAGGCTGCAACCTTTAGAGCTTTACCTAGCATGGTGTCTCCGGGCAAGATGATTAAAATGAACAAAAAAATGGTCTGCAAAAAGCAGACCAAGATTGATAAAGCTATCATTTTAAGTGCTTGCCGTCATTATTTAGCTGTAATCGTCACTACATCATGTTGATATGCACAGCAATCGGGGTTTGTTTTACATGACCACGAGTTGTTCGACTTCAATCTCTGGTTTGTTCCCGCCTTCAAATTCGCCAAACAGACGGACTTTAGTCGTGTGATCAATCGGAGTATTTAGCTGAATATCGTCATCGAGTTCGACCATCACTTCACCGGAACCATCGCTAAAGACAAACTTATCCGCGCGAACTTGACGCAATAAGTTACCTTCAACGACCACATCTTTTTCAGTAAACATATTGGAGTCGTTTAGCAAGGCATCCAATTTTTCCACAGTGACAGGACCGTTAAACTGCAAGTTTGATTGGTTTTGAGCGTTATCTTTCGCGAACGCGATAGAAGGAGCAATAGCTAAGGCGGCGATTGTTGCGATAATTGTATTCTTTTTCATGTTACATCCTCATCGGTTTGTTTTGATGGGGTCATTAAAGCAGGGCTTGTTTGAACCAATGATGATTTCAACATTCATATTCTATTCATTTGCTTGAGTAAGTGGGGACGATGACGTTATGATTGTTCATCTTCCTCTATTCCTTACAAATGTTCATGAAATCAGCGATCCCATCTTTAATGGTTCAAGGCACCACTTCGGATGCCGGAAAAAGTGTCCTTGTGGCAGGTTTATGCCGTGTATTAGCACGAAAAGGGATAAATGTTGCCCCATTTAAGCCACAAAACATGGCACTAAATAGTGCGGTAACCAAAGATGGCGGTGAAATAGGTCGAGCACAGGCCGTTCAGGCACAGGCGTGTAATATTGAGCCAACTGTACATATGAATCCGGTTTTAATTAAACCTAACAGTGATACAGGTGCTCAGATCATTTTGCAGGGTAAGGCGATTTCCAATATGGATGCGGCTGGCTTTCATGATTACAAGAAAGTGGCGATGGATACGGTGTTAGATTCCTTCTCTCGTCTGACTCAAGAATTTGATTCGATCATTATCGAGGGCGCGGGGAGTCCTGCTGAAATCAATTTACGAGAAGGCGATATTGCAAACATGGGTTTTGCTGAGGCCGCTGATGTACCAGTGATCATTGTTGCTGATATTGATCGTGGTGGAGTGTTTGCACATTTGTACGGAACACTTGCGTTACTTTCTGAATCTGAACAAGCGCGAGTAAAAGGATTTGTTATCAACCGTTTTCGAGGTGATATTCGTTTATTGCAATCGGGCCTCGATTGGCTAGAAGAAAAAACAGGTAAACCTGTACTTGGTGTACTTCCTTTTCTTCATGGTTTGAATTTAGAAGCAGAAGACGCGATCACTGCACAGCAAGAGTTGCACTCTGAGGTAAAACTGAATGTTGTTGTGCCTGTTTTAACCCGGATTAGTAATCATACTGATTTTGATGTGCTGCGATTGAATCCAGACATCAATCTACGTTATGTAGGTAAAGGCGAAAAAATAGATAAAGCCGACCTGGTTATTTTGCCTGGGACCAAATCAGTGAGAGACGATCTGGAGTATCTAAGAAGCCAAGGGTGGGATAACGATATCTTGCGTCATATTCGTCTTGGTGGAAAAGTGATTGGTATCTGTGGAGGCTACCAGATGCTTGGAAACTTGATTGATGATCCAAACGGCGTCGAAGGCCAACCAGGTCAAAGCGAAGGACTTGGGTTGCTTGATATCACTACGACGCTAACTAACAGCAAACAGCTTACAAACACACAAGCACAGCTTTCTCTTAACGGCAAAACAGCCAATGTAAAGGGTTATGAAATCCACGTAGGGCGAAGTGAAGTACGGGGCCTGCAACCTCTTACATTCAGTTCCGGTGAAGCGGAGGGGGCGATCAGCGAGTGTGGCCAAATCATGGGAACCTACCTTCACGGGTTCTTTGACGAGGCAGATGTCTTAAGCCTGGTATCAGAATGGGTAAACGGCACCCAAATCAAACAACAAGACTTTGAAGAGTTAAAGGAGCAAGGCATTAATCGCATCGCAGATGCGATAGAACAACATATGCGCCTTGATTTTTTGTTTAAATAGCACATTAACTGATTGAACTTTATATTCAAATAACCTGTTCTTTCGCTTGCCTTGTATTGGAGTATCTCTATGAAAGCATGGAAACAGCATGCTTGCCTTGCGGCAGTATTAAGCATTTCATTTTCAGCAAACGCAGCAACGAACCTAAAAGTGTATGCAGCCTCTTCTATGACGAATGCGATTAACGAGATCGCGCAAAACTTTGAAGAAAAGTATGACGTTTCTATCACTCCCGTTTATGGTGGTTCTTCTTCTATCGCTCGACAAATTATCAATGGCGCACCAGCGGATGTATTCATTTCTGCGAACACGAAATGGATGGATTATTTGGTCGATAAAGACGTCATTTTTCGTGACAATGTCACAAATCTAGTGCGCAATAGCTTAGTGTTGATTGCTCCCCAGTCTTCAGAATTAACCTCATTTAACTTTTCTGATGCAAAGGCATGGGAGAAGGCATTGCATGGAAATCGTCTTGCTTTAGGCAATCCGACGTCAGTACCTGCTGGTATGTACGCGAAAGAGTCATTGACTACACTGGGTGTATGGAAAGCGGTTCAAACTCACGTCGCACCAGCAAAGAATGTGCGCTTAGCTTTGGCGTTGGTTGAACGTGGAGAAGCGCCTTTAGGTGTGGTCTACAAAACCGATGCTCAGTTAACTGATAAAGTCAAAATTGTCGGCGAATTTGCGAGTGATACGCATGCGGCTATTGTTTACCCGGCTGCAATTGTGAATGATTCTACTGAGTCGGAGCAGTTCTTCCAGTACCTAAAATCGGACGAAGCCGCACGCGTTTTTGCTCAATATGGCTTTCAGCAATAAACCGGCCTTCAATTATAGGAACGAAGCGTGACAGAACTGGAATACCAAGCCTTAATGTTAAGCCTCAAAGTAGGCGCGTACGCAGTACTTTGGCTGATTCCTCTCGGCGTTTTTCTTGCTTGGCTACTTTCTCGAAAAACGTTCTTTGGTAAATCGATTCTCGATAGCTTAATTCATTTACCACTGGTATTGCCGCCAGTGGTAATCGGCTATTTGTTGTTGATTTCTTTAGGACGACAAGGGTTCCTTGGAAAGTGGCTCTATGAAAACTTAGGGGTAGTCTTTAGCTTTAATTGGAAAGGGGCAGTAGTCGCTTGTCTTGTCGTGGCTTTGCCTTTGATGGTTCGTTCAGTACGCTTAAGCTTAGATAGCGTCGACCCTAAATTGGAGCACGCAGCCTCTACGTTAGGCGCTTCTCCTTTAAAAGTGTTTCTCACCGTCACGTTACCACTGACCATTCCCGGAATTATTACGGGCACGATGCTGTCATTTGCTCGTAGTCTTGGCGAATTCGGGGCGACGATCAGTTTCGTCTCTAACATTCCGGGTGAGACCCAAACGATTCCGCTGGCAATGTACAACTTTATTGAAACGCCAGGTGCAGAAATGCAGGCGGCTCGTCTGTGTATCATTTCTATCGCGTTAGCCTTGTCTACATTAATGATCTCTGAATGGCTAAATCGTAAAGCGGCAAGCAGATTGGGTGCGAAGCAATGACGATTAAAGTCCAATTTAAACAAATGCTTGGTGAGACTGACTTCGACATCAAACTTAAGTTACCTTGTAACGGAATTAGTGCCTTGTTTGGACGATCTGGTGCAGGTAAAACGACGTTGATTAACATCATCAGCGGATTGGTCACTCCAAGGCAAGGGTATGTTGCGGTTGGTGAGCATGTTTTGTTTGACAGTGAACAGGGAATCAACCTACCAACGCACAAGCGTGGTATTGGTTATGTGTTTCAGGATTCACGTTTGTTTCCTCACTATTCGGTTCAAGGCAATTTGTTATATGGCGTTAAAGAAAAAGATGACGAGTATTTTGATGCAGTCACCGAACTCTTGTCTATCAAACCGTTACTAAAGCGCTTTCCGGTATCACTTTCTGGTGGTGAAAAGCAACGTGTTGCGATTGCGCGCGCATTGCTATCTAAACCCAATTTGCTTTTGATGGATGAGCCACTTGCCTCACTCGATATGCCAAGAAAGCGTGAGGTAATGCCTTTTCTTGAGGAGTTGTCGGAGAAGGTAAATATTCCTATTATCTATGTCACACACAGTCTCCAGGAAATTTTAAGGCTTGCTCAGCACCTTGCAATTATTGACCAAGGTAAAATTTCGAGTTCAGGTAAGCTTGAGGAAGTGTGGGCTTCTCATGCTATGCGCCCATGGCAATCTTTCTCAGAGCAAAGCAGCTTATTTGAAGGCCGGATTGCTGAACATCATGAACGTTATGCACTGACTTGTATCAGCCTTGCACCTAATGTATTCCTGTGGGTGCAAAAGATTGACGGAACACCAGACACGCCAATACGCTTGCAAGTGCGTGCCAACGACGTTTCTATCACGCTCGAGCAGTCCAAGGCGACGTCGATTCGAAATATTTTGCCTGCTATTGTCGATTCCATCGAGGTGTTTAATGCAGCCGATGACAAGCAGAGTATTAATGTATCACTCAAGCTAGACGAGAAATGTTATTTGTGGGCAACGATCACACCGTGGGCCCTTGATGATCTCAACCTAAAAGTTGGTAGCCGTGTTTTTGCACAAATTAAAGGTGTCAGTGTGACACAAAAAGATATGGCACTAGCGCCTCATTAACCGTTTAGACTGATTTACGCTTCATGATCAAAAAAGGCCGCAAAGTGCGGCCTTTGTTACTAGAAGAATGTCGGAATTACTTCGCGAATACTTCTTTGAATTCACGCTTAAGAAGTGGGTCACGACGTGCTTTCTTAAGTTGCTTAACCATGTCTTTCACACAGTTGTGAAGCACATTATCAAGTAGTTGAGCACGGTATTCTTCTTTATCTTCATCTGTCATGTTTTCTGGCAGATTAAGAGTAGGAAACTCTTCCATCACATTAATACCAGCGAATGCTTGGCCTACAGAAACTAGAGCATGAAACTGTTCAAAGTTGTCTAGAATGTTCTGTGCGCTTGCTGGCATTTCGTCCCATGATTCACGTACCGCTTCTTCAGACACTTCATGGATAGAGGTAACCATTTCGAACATTTGCTCTGGAACTTCGTCAAATTCGATAACTTTACGTAGCTCTGGAGAAATGCTGGCTAGATCGATTTTTTTGCTTTCGCTGTTAGTTGCTTCTGACATGGTGTGTCTCTCATTACAAAAAGGCGGGAATATTAATACCAAATGCATCAAATAGCTATACCCATTAGTCCGCAAGATGACCAAAGTGAATGAGTTTGTTGAACTTCTGCTCACAGGCCATGATTAGATAGGGTAACATCCAGTCTAACTGCTTTATGCAATGGATTCCGTGATATTCAAACAAAAATATAGCACTTAATTATTAGTCGAATGCAACAACTCTATGAGTATGGTATATGTTTAATAAAGACATAATTAAAAATGGAACGCGTTATGCAACCGACAGGGACATCGATGCGAATCCTTCTGGTTGACGATGTTCAGCTAGACAGGATGCAGTTGGCTATTCGTCTAAAGCAACTTGGACATATTGTAAAAGCCGTAGGTAGTGGACTAGAGGCGTTAAATACCTACGAGAGTTTTGATCCGGAACTGGTGTTACTCGATATATCAATGCCAGATATGAACGGTTTTGAAGTCTCTCTTCATATAAGAGAAACGTTTCCGGATTGGATCCCAATTATTTTCTTGAGTAGTCACGAAGAGCCAGAAATGATTGCTAAAGCCATAGACGCGGGCGGTGATGACTATTTAATTAAGCCGGTAGATAAACTGGTACTGAACTCTAAACTTATCGCAATGCAGCGTATTGCTCATATGAGACGAGAGCTTAAGCAAGCGACAGCTCAATTAGAGCAAGTTAATCAACTTTTGACTCAGCAAGCGAATGAAGATGGCCTAACCAAACTCTATAACCGCCGTTATATCGACCATAAGTTGGAATCGATGGTTGCATGGCATGGCCGTCACAATATGCCAATGGCTTTGATTCTATTGGACGTCGATTTTTTTAAACCGTTTAATGATAATTACGGTCATATTGAAGGCGACCGTTGCTTGCAAGCGATTGCGAATCAACTAAAGGCGACGTTTTGTCGCTCTGGGGAATATGTAGGTCGATATGGTGGAGAAGAGTTTGTCGTGTTGCTAGGGTGTACCGACACTCAAACAGCAGAAAGAGAAGCCGAGCGTATACAAGAGGCTATGTATTTTCTCGATTACCCACATGAGTATTCTAGTGTGTCAAATAGAGTGACAGTGTCACAGGGTGTTTTTGTTTTTCAACCGACAGGGAAAGAAGTGCAATCAGACTTGTATGCAACCGTTGATAAAGCGCTATATACCTCGAAGTCTTTGGGAAGAAACACACATACTTTAGTTAATTCTCTTTAAAAACAAAACCTTATGAATGCCGCTCTTTTTGTTGCGTTGTCACTTTTTTGGTGGTTATTTTTAAAACTCACTCAAAGTAAGATAGGCAAACAGTGCGAACGGAATGTCGCAATCGGGCGTATACCTTATACCTTTGATTAGATAGATAACATCTGGATAGTGGCAACGATGAGTGCAGTTATTATGCTGATGGGGAAGTTCGGTTTTGTTGTAAACCCAGACAAGCTTATTAACTTTCACGATTGGTGAGGGTCTAACGAAGCTTTATGCAGTTACGTCCGGCCTTTTTCGCTTTGTAAAGTGCTTCGTCCGCTGATTTAATGACGTCCAGAGGAGCTTGCCCATTCCGGCTATCAGCAACTCCGAAACTTGCGGTAACAAAAACCGACTTTCTTTTCGAACTGTTGCTACCACGACGTTTTTGTCCTTGTTTATGGTTCTCAGGGCGAGATTCTTCATCGCGTAATATCATCTCGTATTCTGCAATCGATTTGCGAGCTTCTTCCAAAAAGTTCTTACATTCGTCAGCGTATTTGCCTTTAAAAACGATGGTAAATTCTTCTCCGCCAAATCGATAAACTTTTGCGCCGCCTGGGGTTTTAGTGAGGCGCGAAGCGACCATTTTTAGAACGTCATCACCAGTATCGTGACCGTAGGTGTCGTTAAACTTTTTAAAATGGTCAACATCAAGCATTGCGATCGTGAACTTCTTACCCATGTGTTTTAGATCGAGATCAAGTGCACGTCTGCTCGGAATCAGCGTTAGGCTATCGGTGAAAGCCAGTTGATGGCTAGCGGAAGCGGCATAAACAATGATAAGCAGCCCTGTTAGCGTAAACATGGTGCTTGATATGTACTGCACATCAAAGAAAATGAACGTCGCAGACGCCAATACCATGGCAGAGTAGGTCATCGCATGAATAATTTCATTCTTCTTTAAAACAAGGATTCCAAGAAAACAGACAATACCCACGCAATATAAAACAAGAATTAAAGGCAGTTTAGAGACGGTCGGTACAATAAATAAAATACCGCTTGTCCATTGTTCAAACCCTCCTTCAACGTAATATGCTAGCGTTAGATAAGACCAAAGAACGAACATTGCTAACATCAAGATATAAGTCAACATGGCTCTGGAGTCAAAACCTTCTTTACTAAACAAAAATACCGTAAGAAACGAGACAGGAAGTAACGTGGCTAAAATGGTTAGCTCAAGTAAAGCGGTACCACTTTGAAGCGGGACTTGTAGGCGGTGCTGTATCACGAAATAGGCTAGCAACATTGCCAAGCACACCATGGACTCTCTGCCTTGCTTAAATGAATAACAAAGGAGTAGCGCACAACATAATAGTATGTACGGCAAGTTTGCGGCAATGCCCCAGTTTGCCTGAGTCATCTGAATAATGCTGTCCATGCCCGAACTCACTATGCCCAGTAGCAAAAAAGGGAATAAGAATCTGAAGCCTGATGAAGTCATTGACGATGAGGACATCTATTACAAACTGCCTGAAAATAGTTGACTATATAATTGGTTAGGTAAATCGTTTTATCAATATGGATATTTATCCGTTATTGAATTTCGAACTTTGAGAACTAGCAAGAATACGTCTATTTGTTCCTTTTCCCAAGTATTTTGGAAGACATTACCGCAAAAAGAGAGAGATTGATTAAATTAAGAGCAATCAATAAGTTGTTATAAACAAGTCGTTGCTATACTCATTTCATAGGAAAAAGGAGATTTACAGATGCAGATAAGCTCAGATGTGCACAACTACATGGAAACATTAGTAGGCCAGGTTCTCAGTTTGCCTGAATTTTTAGAACAGTATGACAACGAACAGTTAGCCGATATTGCTTGCCTTGCGCTTATCCAGCTCAAGCCTGTCTATATCCGTCATGATATTGATTTTTTGTCTTCACTTCCTGAACAAAAATTAAGCCAGTTTAAGCAAAGCGCGGATATAGCGGTGAAAAACGCCGCAGAAATGGTGAAAGAAGACAGGCGTAAGAACCGAGAGTATGATGTGCCTGTAATTTTTTCCCATACTAGTTATGATGATGACAAAGAGTTGGATTGGTATGAAAAACCGATCCTTAACGTTAATATTAAGTAAGAGTCGCTCAGTTGACTAGTGAGCTGACCCAAGGAGGAATCGTGGGATTTTTTTCGCGTTTGTTTGGTGGTAGTGAGAAAACGGTTGAAGCCAAAAATATCGAACCAGTTGAGTATAAAGGTTTCCTTATTTACCCAGAGAGCCTTTCAGAGGGCGGACAATATCGCATCGCTGGTCGAATAGAAAAGCATGACAATGATGAAGTGAAAACACATCGGTTTATTCGCTCCGATTTACTTGGCTCAGAGCAAGATGCCAATGACCTTATGTTGAAGAAATCTCAAATGTTTATTGATCAAATGGGCGATAAAATCTTCGACTAGCAATTTACTGCAATTTGATTCCAGTCATCTTAAAAAGAGCCATTAGTGTATATGCTAGTGGCTCTTTCTTTTTAACGCTTAAATCTCTGTTAAGTCAGTATTTAATCGTCACCTGGTTAGACCTCAGTCTAGTACGGTGTTGCGTTGTTATTTTTCGTGCACAGAGCGACAATCATTCATTACTTAGCGTTATATGTAATGAAATTTAGTATTTAAATTACAAAACACTTGAAGTAATGAGACGCGTTCGATACAAACAGAATAATAACAGGGCTGTTAGTCAAGGTGTTATTGTGCAAATGGGTGTCCCCAAACATCATCTTTCGTTTGCAATTGTCTTGCGTGGTAAACAGATAGAAATAAAAAAGAATTAGAGTAGAGCGACGCTCTGTTTTGGGACTAATTTATTGATATGTATACAAGGAGTATGCGTTTTGCAAATCGGTGTACCTAAAGAGATACTCGCGGGTGAATCGCGAGTGGCTGCATCGCCGAAGTCGGTTGAGCAGTTAATAAAATTGGGATTCGATGTCGCGATTGAATCCCAAGCGGGGGTGCTAGCGAGTTTCAATGATGCCGCTTATGAAGCAGCTGGTGCGAAAATCGTTTCTAGTGAAGAAGTTTGGGCATCTGGCCTTATTTTAAAAGTTAATGCGCCAATTGTGGATGATGAGCAAGGCATTGACGAAATTGCGTTACTGCAAGATGGATCAACACTGGTTAGCTTTATTTGGCCGGCTCAAAATGCTGAGTTGATGGAACAACTTTCAAGTAAGAACATTAACGTTCTTGCCATGGATTCCGTTCCTCGTATCTCACGTGCACAAGCCTTAGACGCGCTATCTTCGATGGCTAATATCGCTGGTTATCGTGCAGTGGTTGAGGCAGCTCATGAGTTTGGTCGTTTCTTTACAGGTCAAATTACGGCTGCCGGTAAAGTACCTCCAGCGAAAGTATTGGTTGCGGGTGCTGGCGTCGCTGGCTTGGCGGCTATCGGTGCTGCAGGTAGCTTAGGTGCCATTGTCCGTGCGTTTGACGTCCGCCCAGAAGTAAAAGAGCAAGTTGAATCGATGGGCGCTGAGTTCCTGACCGTTGACTTTCAAGAAGAGTCAGGCTCTGGGGATGGCTACGCAAAAGAAATGTCTGATGACTTCAACAAAAAAGCGGCAGAGTTATACGCAGAGCAAGCTAAAGATGTTGATATCATTATTACGACCGCGCTCATCCCTGGTAAACCTGCGCCGAAGTTGATCACCAAAGAAATGGTCGACAGCATGAAAGCGGGCAGTGTAATTGTCGACTTGGCAGCTGCTAATGGCGGTAACTGTGAATATACAGTGAAAGACCAAGTTATCATGACGGATAACGGAGTAAAAATTGTTGGTTACACTGACATGGTTGGTCGTTTGCCAACACAATCTTCTCAGCTTTACGCGACAAACCTTGTTAACCTTCTAAAACTGCTGTGTAAAGAGAAAGATGGCAACATCAATATTGATTTTGAAGATGTTGTTATCCGAGGCGTTACCGTGGTGAAAGAAGGTGAAGTTACTTGGCCAGCGCCACCAATTCAGGTTTCAGCTCAGCCGCAAGTGAAACAAGAACAGCCTGTGAAGCCAGAGCCTAAAGTAGAAGAACCTACGTCTCCAACGAAGAAAATTATTGGTGTGGCAGCGGCTGTTGGAGCCTTTGCATGGGTTGCATCGGTTGCTCCGGCAGCGTTTCTTTCTCACTTTACTGTATTTGTTCTAGCGTGTGTTGTCGGATACTACGTAGTATGGAATGTTACCCATGCACTTCATACTCCACTAATGTCAGTAACGAATGCTATCTCTGGCATTATTGTCGTTGGTGCATTACTGCAAATTGGACAAGGTAATGGCGTCGTTTCATTCCTATCTTTTATTGCCGTATTGATCGTGAGTATCAATATCTTCGGTGGTTTCACCGTCACCAAGCGTATGCTTGAAATGTTCCGCAAAGATAAATAGGAGTCACAATGTCTGCAGGATTAGTACAAGCAGCTTACATTGTTGCTGCATTATTTTTCATCATGAGTTTGGCGGGGCTTTCAAAGCAAGAGTCTGCTCGTAATGGTAACTACTACGGTATCGCTGGTATGACGATCGCGCTAATAGCGACGATCTTTAGCCCAGATGCGCAAGGTTTTGGTTGGATCATTATCGCGATGGCGATAGGTGGTGCGATCGGTATTTTCTATGCGAAGAAAGTAGAAATGACCGAGATGCCAGAACTGGTTGCGATTCTACACAGCTTTGTAGGTTTAGCTGCGGTTTTAGTTGGCTACAACAGTTACCTAGATGCGCCAGAAGCAGCAACACATGCTGAGCATGTTATCCACCTTGTAGAAGTATTCTTGGGTGTGTTCATCGGTGCCGTAACTTTCACCGGTTCAATTGTCGCATTTGGTAAGCTGCGTGGTGTGATTTCTTCGTCGCCACTTAACCTGCCTCATAAGCACAAAATGAACCTCGCAGCGGTTGTTATTTCTACGCTTCTTATGATCTACTTCGTAAAAGCAGATGGCAGCATGTTCGCTCTTATTGTGATGACTTTGATCGCGTTCGCATTCGGCTACCATTTAGTCGCTTCAATCGGTGGTGCTGATATGCCAGTTGTTGTCTCTATGTTGAACTCATATTCAGGTTGGGCAGCAGCGGCAGCAGGTTTCATGCTAGCAAATGATCTATTGATTGTAACAGGTGCTTTGGTAGGTTCATCAGGTGCGATTCTTTCTTACATCATGTGTAAAGCAATGAACCGTTCGTTTATCAGTGTTATTGCCGGTGGTTTTGGTCAAGAGATAGTGATTTCAGGTGACGAAGAGCAGGGCGAATATCGTGAAACAACGGCTGAAGAAGTTGCAGAGATGTTGAAGAACTCAAAATCAGTAATCATCACTCCAGGATATGGCATGGCAGTAGCTCAGGCACAATACCCTGTTCATGAAATTACTGATGTACTTCGTTCACAAGGTATTGAAGTTCGCTTTGGGATTCACCCAGTAGCGGGTCGTCTACCGGGGCATATGAATGTGTTACTCGCTGAAGCAAAAGTACCGTATGATATCGTTCTTGAAATGGATGAAATCAATGATGACTTTGCAGAAACCGATACCGTATTGGTTATCGGTGCTAACGATACGGTCAACCCAGCCGCACTGGAAGATCCGAACAGCCCAATCGCTGGTATGCCCGTATTGGAGGTATGGAAAGCGAAAAACGTAGTGGTATTCAAGCGCTCAATGAATACTGGTTACGCAGGAGTACAGAACCCACTGTTCTTCAAAGAAAATACATCAATGCTATTTGGTGATGCGAAAGAAAGTGTTGAGTCTATTTTTAAAGCACTTTAACCATTCTTGATTTAAAACTATACAGGGTCAGCAATCGCTGGCCCTTTTTTGTTCCGTTTCAATGTTATAGTAATGCAAATCCTTCTGTTAGCAGATGTCAATTGCTTGTAGATTGATGTATAGTTTTGGCTAATGTAACAAGTGACGGTAACAGTTTGATTAAAAAGTTTTTGCTCGGTTTTGCAACTGTATTGCCGCTTTTTTCGGCACCTGCATTTTCCGATTCACTACCAGAAAGAATAGATACGTTTACAGAGCTATTTAACTATGAAGTAGCTCTTAAGTCGTACGATATTCGTATTCTGCAATCAAATTATCCTACCAAGTTACTTGCGCCAGATTCGCTTCTGCCGCAAACGTCTGACTATCCGTTAAAAGATATCCAACAGCTTTACAGCTTGGCGAATACTTGTCGTGGCAAATTACCATTAAGTCCTTTAATTACTGAGCCTTTAGTATTTACAAGAGCGATTTGTAAAGGGACGCAGCTGACACCTCGTTGGTTCTCGCGTAGTGGTCTCATTCACCCTGGTGGTGGGACGTACGCGGCACGTTATGTGGATAAGTATCCAGAACTCAAACCCAAACTATCTCAGTACATGCATATAAAAGAGCGTGATGACGAGGAAGGGGATGAGTTGCTAGAAAGCTTGAAAAACATGGATGACGACGCCATTAATGCTTTGATTGCAGGCGCGAGCATGTTTATTGAAGGTAACGAACTTTGGCTAAGACGTGGTGACCGTTACTTTGTTTTCGAGAAAGATATCTGGCAAGAGAACGTAGCGAATGCGGGTCTGTCATACGCTCTAGCCTCTCAAAGCAAAAGTTGCTTTGTTAAACGAGGCAATATTTGTTGGGATGTAGAAGATCACTCGCAAGTTTTGCGGATCAGTATGATCATACTGGTAATCGCCAATATTCTTTTGGTGATTGGTTGGGCGGTATACCGTTGGAATAGCAAGCGAGAAGAACTACGTAGTAGAATGCTCGTGTTGCAAATTTTAACGCATGAGCTCAGAACACCGATTGCATCTCTATCACTAACGGTTGAGGGCTTTCGTCGAGAGTTCGAGCATTTGCCTGAAAGTGTGTATGACGAATTCCGCAGATTGTGTGAAGATACGCGCCGCCTGCGTCAATTGGCAGAAGCGAGTAAAGATTATTTGCAATCTGATAACCAAATGCTTGCAACAGACTGGGTACCATCCGTTGCAGATTGGTTAGAATTTAAGATCGAAGAAGAATTTGATAGTGCCGTGCTTTTTAACATCAATGAAGATGTGGCTGCTAAAGTTAATGTGTACTGGTTAGGAACTTGTATCGATAACTTGCTTCGTAATGCGCTTAAGTACGGTGTCGCACCGGTTGAATTGGATGTCTCAACTAGTGAAGAAAAAATAGTATTCCAAGTCCGAGATGCAGGAGGCCTAACGGCTAAAGATTGGGCAAATTTGAAGAAACCGTTCGTAAGTAAGAGCGGGTTAGGACTTGGATTAACAATCGTTGAATCTATGGTAGGCCGCATGGGCGGAAAAATGTCCTTAATGGGACCACCTACAACTTTTATATTGGAGATACCTTGTGAAACAGACACTGCTTCTCGTTGAGGACGATAAAAACTTGGCTGACGGCCTGTTAGTAAGCCTGGAACAAGCAGGATATGAGTGTTTACATGTGGAGCGTATTGCAGACGTAGAGCCACAATGGAAAAAAGCTGACTTGGTAATTCTCGATCGCCAACTCCCAGATGGTGACTCTGTACAATGTCTCCCAGAATGGAAACAGATTAAAGACGTACCAGTTATCTTGTTAACGGCACTTGTTACCGTAAAAGATAAAGTTGCAGGCCTTGATTCCGGCGCGAACGACTACTTAACAAAGCCTTTTGCTGAGGCGGAGCTTTTTGCGAGAATCCGTGCACAGCTACGAGCACCGGATTCAGCAGAACAAAGCAACGCTGATAAAGTGATTACAAAAGACTTAGAGATTGACCGCTCGACTCGTGAAGTGACTTATAAAGACGAGCTAATTACGCTTACTCGAACAGAGTTTGATTTGCTGCTATTTTTGGCGTCAAACTTAGGTCGCGTGTTTACTCGTGATGAGCTACTTGACCACGTTTGGGGTTACAATCATTTCCCGACAACACGTACGGTTGATACACATGTACTACAGCTTCGTCAAAAACTGCCAGGACTGGAAATTGAAACACTTCGTGGTGTTGGCTACAAGATGAAAGCATAAGTCGTAATGAAAATACTACTCCCTGTAGTTGTCTCATTAGCGTTAGTGAAACCAGTCCATGCGATGGACTGGTTTCAAACTAACACGCCTTTAACACAGGCACATCAACACTTACTTGAAGATGATCTTGCGGGTATGTTCAACTCTCTTGTTGAACTCTGGCAAACGGAACCAAGTAAAGATTTGACTCCTCACCTTAATGATCTTCTTGGTCAGTCACTATCTAAAAACTGTGGCAAGGCTCTCACTGGTGTAACGCTGCCTGATTGGATAAGTGGTGTGAACGTTATTCGTCAGACTATTCAAAGCCCTGGGCGAGATACATTTAGATTGGTGATCAAGCTAAGAGCTACAACTGACATCGAAAATATTTCATTTAATCGATGGGTGGATGATTCTATATCCGCGGACAGTTCATTCAGCTATGAACAACAGCCGAACGGGACAGAACTTGCCAACGAGCGTAGTTACTCGAAACGCTATAACTTAACAGGTAAGCTTGAAGCTGGTTTATATCACTTAACCGTTGTTTCTACTGATAAACAAGAGTATCGAACTTGGGTAATACTTGGAGATTCAAACTCTTCTCAATATGTTCGTTGGACATCTAAAGAGAATTGGAAAGTAGAAAAGAGCGCACTTCGTAATCCCCATTGTCCATTACCGCAACTTGAAGTCGGTTTGTATGACTACATTGATGGCCAGTACGAGCAAATGTGGAAAAAGACTTACGAGTCTAATTATCCAAATTCATTGGAGCTAGCGGGTGTCCCAAACGATAGATACGTATTGGCGGTAAGTATCAATAGTCGCCGTTGGCAGGGCGATATAATTGTTGAGCAGGCTCAAACTATTAGCCGAACCTATGATCTTTCCCAGGAAGAATAGTTAAAGAAATACTACTTGTGCCGATAAAGGTTCAGGACGAACTAAAATCACAAGTGTAGTATGAAAAACAAATATAAAATTCTTGCCACTTCTGTTGCTACTATTCTTTTCGCTAATGCTGCCTCTGCTGCTACTTATGCGATAGAGGCTCGTAGTGATGCAATGGGTGGCGTTGGTACCGTATCAGCAACTTATCTAACTGCGCCTTTTTTCAACCCCGCTCTTACTGCGATTTATCGCCGAAATGACGATGCAGGCATGATCGTGCCAAGTTTTGGTGGCAGCTACGATGATCAATATGATCTAGTTGATGAGATCGAACGCATCAGCAAATTGACAGACGTCGATGAAATCAAAAAATCGATGGATGCTATCGATGGGAAAAAGACAGACTTTGATCTTGGTGGTGTCGTTGCCATTGGTATTCCCAACAAATTCTTATCTGCAACTGCATACGGTAAGCTATACACTGAATCATTCGTACAACCAAATGTTGATACCTCAGGTACTAATCCATTAGATGATAGCTATGTACAAGGTGTTTCTATTGGCGTGGCTGAAGCTGGTATTTCACTTGCTAAATACACTAATTTCATGAACCAACACCTTTCTTTTGGTGTTACTCCTAAACTTCAGCGTATATACACATACTCATACGCCACGAGTTTTCAGAATTTTGATACTAAAGACTTACGTGAAAATGAGACCGCGGAAACGATGTTTAACTTAGACGCCGGCGCACTTTGGTTCTTTGGCCCATATCGTCTCGGTATTTCAGCGAAAAATTTGATCGGAAGAGACGTTAAAACAAAGTCATTCCAATATGGCAGCGATACGATAAAATCATACGAATATAGCATGCGTCCTGTATACACAGTTGGGGCAGGGATTGTTGCCGATTACTTTACGATGAGTGTTGACTACGATCTTAACGAAGAAAAACGTTTTTCATCCTTTGATGATAATACGCAAATGATTCGAGCTGGTATTGAATTTGATATTTTGCGTCAAATGGCATTACGAGCAGGGTATATGAAGAACTTAGCTCGAAGTAATGACGAAGGAACCATTACTGCTGGTATCGGGTTGTCTCCACTTAAGTTGTTCGAATTGGATATCGCAGCTCAGTACACAAACGAGAACGCTATGGGTGCATCCATTAATTTCCTTGCTACCTATTAATTGAATCGTTATAGTCAGCTCCTCAAAATGAGGAGCTTTTTATGTTTGACGATTTACCCCCTCTATCTCACCAAGAGCAACAACAAGCTGTAGAGAGAATTCAAGAATTGATGGCGAAGGGCACAAGTACTGCAGAAGCTATCAAAATTGTTGCCGAACGGATTCGATCTGAGTACGCAGAAAAACAACAGCAACAAAACTAATCAATTCATGGACAGGGCATACGCCCTGTTTTTTTTGCGTTTCTATTTTCTATTCCTTTACATTCCCAAATACCACCCTGGTTACGCTGTAACTAAAATTTACTATACCTCTATGATTGTAATCTTGTTCAATTACCTTTAAAACTAAATAGCGGGTTAGTAAAATTTTACCTCATCATATTAACCTTGGCTTACACAGTGCAGGTAATTAGGCATTTTTTAAAGAACTTATAAATTAAACTCAATTATATCAATTATTTACCTCGGTCTTTTAATCTGCCAACCATATTGGTCGCGATTGATCTTGTAATTTAATTACAAAGCCCAAGAGAGCCTCGTTCTCAGGCAGAAGATTATGCTAAAAAAAGAAAAAAGAGATACCGTAACTTATAACGATAATTCAACTGGAGTTATTAAATAAGCGATATAAAAACAGTAAGCACTCGCAGACATATGTAATAGATGAAGCGAAATTCATCTTATTGAGCTGCTTTTTTTAGCCGAAATACGTCTCCTGGATTTGAGCGGAGCGTTACATATTGAGCATGCTTAATCTAAAGTAGTTTTACTAAACTAGGCGACGTTGAAGTGGGTAATATGAAACCTCAAGAGTAGTAGAAATCAAGAGTAGTAACGCGTGTTACAACGTAATGTTTTCTGGCATCCTTCCTGTTAAATAGTCCGATAATTAGAGAAGAAATTGGAAAAACATCGTTGATCTTTGGATGAGAGGAAGCAACAAGGTTGCAATGAAAACTATTTGCCTGTTTTACACTAAACTCCTTTAACTATCATGTAGCAGTAGTTTTGATGTTGTGTTCGCTCTATGTGGACTAGACTTAATATGAGAACAAAAACTAACCTAGGGAGGAATGATGGGTTATAAGCACGTTTTGGTTGCTGTCGACTTATCTCAATCTAGCCAAGCCGTTATCGAAAAAGCAATAATGCAAGCAGATAACTCAAGCAGCAAACTCTCATTTGTTTACGTAGATGTTGATCGCATAGTCATGGAAGCGAAGGAAGAGCAAGAATTGGAAAGAAGGCTGCAAGAGCTCGCTGATAAATGCTTATACCCAGTAAACGAGACCATGGTAGTAATAGGCGATCTTCATATAAAACTATCGGGAATCGTCAAAAAAGAGGGGATAGATTTAGTTGTCTGTGGTCATCATCACAACTTATTGAGTCGCTTTTTTTCATCGATACCAAAGGTTGTGAACGAAGTTGAAGCTGATTTATTAATCGTCTATTTAGACGAGTGCTCGACAACTCTTGTTCGCACTCATCATTTTTTGTCACTAAAAAGCCGAACGTTTATGTTCGGCTTGGTGTATCGGTGATAATAAAAGTTTTTAGCCAGGAATGATTGATGCCTCATGAGATAAAACAGATGCAGACTCCGCGTTTGACTGCAGATCAAAATGTACGTTAACTTGCACGCCTTCTCGCTCAAAAGTGACATCATCAAAATCGGTCATAGTGATTTTGAATCCATTTCTAGCAAAAAAGCCAGTCACCATAGTTCGCTGCTTAATTTCTAATGCAGACGCGAGTAGCTTATCCATGGCATTCTCCTTGGTTATTGTGGGGATATGGGTAGAAGATACACATAGATTGGTATGAAATCAATTTTATACAAAGTTGCTTTTGATGAAAATTTTAATGTAAGTCAATCTATCGTTTACCCCACGTGATTTATTCCACGCAAAACCTTGATAACAAGACGGCAGAGCATCTCACATTGTGATAGCAAGCATAAAGATGGGGGTGTTAATAAATACCGCTGAAACAATATGTTACAAAGATTAGCGTTAGGCCTAGTTGCGTAGACAACGCAAAATTCTAAATCTGAACAACCGCCCTAAAATGACTCACTCTTCAATACTTGTGATAACTCAGACCTAATAAAAGTAGATATCTCAGCTAGCTTTCTTGGCAAAGGGTTTTGATAAGGGTAGGCAATATACATGGAACGTTCTATATCAAAAGTTTGCGATATTCGGATGTTTTTGTCTATATAGTTACTTTTAATAAGATAGTTTGGAATGACACCAACCCCAACTCCCTCAGAAACAAAGTTTATTAAAATAGAGGTGTTATCAACTTCGATAACATCAGTATATTGATTTTTAATTGATTCCTTATTCGAATGATGTTTGTAGATTAATAGTGTTTTGTTGTTGGCATTACTTATCCTAGATATCAAAACATCACTATAATCACCAATTTTATGTGCAATAAGAGTGTCATCAATAACATTATTAAGCCTAATCGCTAAATCTACATTGCTTTCTAATAAATTTTCTACATTGTTACTTGACGATATTTCAAAATCAACTTTTGGATATCGTTCTTTTAAGTCTTTAAGAACAGAACCAAAAATAGAAGAGGCTATAGAGTTGGGCATTGTGATTTTAAACTTTCCATCAATGCATTCACTCAACGAGCTAGCTCTGTAATTTAACTCGTGCAAACTCTCTAACGTCTTGATAGCAAGCTCTCTAATGCTTTCGCCATGATCAGTTAAAACGAGTTTCCTTGTTGTTCTGTGGACGAGTGTTACGCCAAGTTGTTTTTCTAATGCTGCTAGCTGCCTGCTGACTTGAGCCTTCGACTTTCCAAGTTCTTTTGATGCCTCTGTAAGAGAGAGGTGTTTACAAATGGCTGCAAAGCAGATCAGCTCATTGTTCATCAATTCCATGATTGTTACCTTTTTGCAACTTTTAAATTATAAAGTTAAACGTGTAAGGATATTGAAATATGAAGACTGCAATACAAAATTCGAAAAGATGTGTTTATCAGAAAGATACATTGTATAGAATAATAAATAATATTAGTACTTTGTATACCAAATCACTAGTAAAATTATTTGGTGAAGAGTTGAGAATCCATCATTGCAAACATAAGATTAATGTAAGAACCACTAACGAGTTGAGTGAACATATGAAGAAAGATCTAGGTATCGATTGAAAAGTAGAGAGTTTACATCTGTTAGATTCCTTGTTCCTATAAAGATAATCTAGTACTTACACGTTTGGGTTAAGCAAATGCGTGTCCATGTTGACTCATATCGAATGAGCAAGATGCAAAACCAACGTGCATGGTGTCGGACGTAACCAAAGATACAGTTCAAGTGGTCGCTGTGGTGGAATCGAAGTTCATGGCCCATACAAGACAGCTGATGAAATTTGCAAGGAAGCAAAAGCCAAATACAGTGTAACTAAACTGACTTTACCAATGCTAATCTTCTAACTCTTAAGTTCGCATTATGGGTGAGTGTTATGTTGAGTGGTTCGCCTTTGGCCTAGAACGTACAAAGGGTGGGCGAGAGACTTGCTCATTGTCGGCTTGCCGTACATGCCAGGAAAGAGAATCGCTTTGAAGTGAGAGCCCGTAACATAACACACATAATGCTGCACTAATGAAATGACATACCAAACGTTGAGTATGTCATTTTAGTTTGTCTTTGTGTTTAAACATGAAGTAGTTTATGAGGCTTTTGCAGTCTTCTGGTCTTCCTTCTAGTTTGATACTTTTTATTTTTCCGCTTTCATCGGTTTTGTATTCATACATGCAGAGATCATCACCGTTTCTGATTTTGTCTATGCGTTCCTTGCCATAGACTTCTTCAAGTGGTCGGTTTGGATCTTCTTCACGACCAATGATTTCGCCCATCGTCGGGTCTGCCAATGAACTTGAGCTCATTAAGGCCATTGATAATATGATTTTCTTCATCGTCATAACTTCGTCGGTTAGCGAGCATTTTGGGAGGGGCCCGCTTAGCGGGAGGGACCTAAAAGCGGAGCCAAACCCCCGTCTAGTATTACGGGGGTAAATTCCACTGAACCATCAGTGTTCTCCGTGTATTCGCAAGCGTAGCGCGCCAGTGTTTGAGCGTTAGCGAGTCTTATCTGAGGAGAAATTATTTCTAGCTCTGTTGCTTTGATTCCTCAAATACAAACCTTCGACCATTATCGACAGTGATTCGATCTCCGCGTCGTTGAAATCTCCAATCGCTGAACTAATTTTCTCTATCAGTCTTTCGTGCGGATTCTGTTCTCTTCCAAGTACTTCATTAACTGATACCCCAAGTCTTTTAGCTATTAAAACTAGCTCTGATGCTTTTGGCTCAGTCTTGCCTGATTCCCAGTTCATAACGGTTTTTGCCGATGCTCCGACAGATTTAGCCATTTCAAGCTGAGTGACTCCTTTTTCCTCTCGGAGTCTCTTAATGTTCTCATTTAGCATGTTAAACCCCTTATTGAGTCCATGTTTTTTCTCATTATAAGGAGTGTTTTTTCATACAGTATCTTGACAAGGTAAAAATATTTACCCAAGATATGCAATAAATTTACTCTTGACAGGTTTTCAGAGAACATGAAAAAACAAGTATTCACCCCTGAAGAATTGGAAATCGATACTGAGGCGAGTCCTTTTGTTTTTGTTGATTACCTGTCTTGGACAATCCCTTACTCATCTTTGCGTCACGCTCATAAGTCCGACCTTTCATCTGCTATCTGGGCTCCAATCCCCAAGCCAAATTACCGCATGGCTAAAACTCCTGACCAAAAAGAAAAGTTAATCGAGCGATACAAACAGCAATGGAACGTTGCAATGATGGAACGTTTGGAGGTTTTTTGCTTGCACGTTCTTGGCCTTCGAATGTCGCCTTGGCGTGGTAAGGGGTTATACGGTTACGAGGATTCATGTCACTTGATGACTAAACACTCTAACAAGCACGTTGGTTTTGTTGCTTTGGGTGGCAACCGCGGAACCTGTTATTTCCAAATTGAGGGGCTAGGGTGCAAACACGTTTTTGAGCACACAAGTGCATTCCGTTTGCATTGGTGGTTAGAGCTTCTCGACTGTAACCGTCTATCTCGAATCGACCTTGCAGTCGATGACTTTCACGGCCTGTTCGGTCGTGAGTATGCAAAAAAAGCCTATGCCGATAATGCGTTTCGCACATCTGATAGGGGTTGCGGCCCTAGTGCAGGTGAGCGTTATTTCGCTGAACCGTCCGGCAAGGTTATCAATGAATCGTTCGAGGTTGGCAACCGCAAATCTCGTATTTACTGGCGTATTTATAACAAGGCTGCTCAGCTTGGGCTCGATATGTTTTGGTTTAGAAGTGAGTGTGAGCTGAAGGAGATGCCAATCGATGTGCTTCTCAATATCAGCGGTTACTTCGCCGGAATTTGTGCGTATAGCGCATCTATCGTATCCAGCACTCCAGTAAAGGTGGTTACAAAAAAGAAACAAGTTGCGCTCGATATGCACGGGCGCATTCGTTGGGCTCGTCGTCAAGTTGGCCGCACGTTAGCGGATATTGCTAAGTACTTGGATGGTGACTTGGAGAAAGTTTTCGGGTTGCTCATATCTGAGGATACGCAGGGTGATTTGCTCAACTTGCCTGATACATACAAACACATAATCAAAGAGATAATGGAGAATTAGCATGGCTGTTCGTTACGTTCTAACAGGTGGCACTTACTCAAAAGGCGTTGGTAAGCAATCTGGTAAAAAATATGAAATTGGTCGTTTGTTTGCTGGTAAGGCGCTGAAGCCTTGGGAAAACGAAAACGGCTCTCAAATTGCGTTTGGTATTGAATCTGTTGAGGTTCCATTTGCGCCAAACGATGCACTTCTCGCTAAGTTCGAAACTACTATGTGTCCGGCTCTTGTTGAGTTCGAATACGAACCTGACCCAGAAGACCCTCGCCGTAACTTGGTTTGCGATTTCAAAGTTATTCGCAGCCTGTTCGACAATCCTGTCTCTGATAAAGCTAAGTAAGGTTTTTAATTATGCCTGTGTGCGCACTTCCAAACGCTGACGGTTTCATTGCTGTCGTTCCTGAGGTTGATGCTGCTTCTTGTAGCGGTTACGTCATGGTTACGGCTCAAGAATACGGTTCGCTGATGGATTTCACTCAGGTTACTGGCCCTGAAGCCACTCAAATGTTCGGCCTTGGTTTTTCCTTGGTTTTCTTTGGGGGCTTCATGTCTACCTATGCCATCAAGATGGCAATTCGTTTAATCAAACTTCTCTGAGGTACTTATGAAATACATCAATCAAGCGAAGAAATTCGTAAAACGTGGTGCTGCTACTGTTGCTGTGGCTGCTTTCTCTGGTGCTGCTTTCGCAACTGAGTCAGGTGCTGACCCATTTAGTGCAATCGATCTTGCTGGCGTTGCCGCCAAAATCGGCGCAGCTGGCCTAATCATTGTTGGCATCACTATGGCCTACAAATCTATCACTCTTGCTAAGCGTGCTGTGAATAAGGCTTAAGTTTATGTTGGCCGTTCTCCACGATGTCCAACTCATCGTCTTTGTGCTTTTGGGTGGCATGGCTGGATTTGTGGCCTCTCAAAACTTTAGAGGATAGGGGGGCTTCGGTCCCCTTTTTTAATGAGGTTTATACATGAGTATTCAACAAAGCATTGCGGCACTGGTGATACTTTTGAGTGTTTCGTTTAGTGCTAATGCTGAATATATAAGGTTACATTACGAGGGTAATTACGCTTCTATTGCTTATCGTTGTACGGGATATTCCAGAGGGGATGTTGTTGATATTTCACATCCTCCTTCTGTTTCTGGTGTTTGGTGGGAGAATGGTAGTCGACGTTATATTTGTGAGGATGCTTATTATGCTGCTAACTATTTGCATGTTGAGTTTAAAATTTTCGGAGATTCTAAGTTAACAACTGCGACTATAGGAGGTTCTATAGTGCAAAGTTGTCCTGAAGGTCAAAAGGTAAACCCTGAGACTGGTAAATGTGAAGAGCCTCCTTATTGCTCACGGCAGTCTACTATTGACGCTATAGAGCAAGCGAGAAACTCTTGCGAATCATCAGGTAAAGAGTTTTCTTTCATTTGTAGCAATGAAACTGAGTCATGGGAACCCGAATGTAATGGTCGTGATTGTTCTGATGTTGAGGGCGAGCATGATTCGGTCACTTGGGATTCATCTATATGGGGTAATTCATCTCCCGCCAGTTATCTTTGCTCCTCAAAAGGCGGCGGTTGTGGTGCTTCAATTGACGGCTCTAGCTCTTGGTGTGGTGAGTCCGGTTGGTGTTATGCCAGTTACACTGTCATAGGCCCAGCGTGCGACGTTCCAAACGGTCCCTCTTTTTGTTCCGATCCTTTATGTACCAATTTTAAAGACCCTGACACTGAAGAAAAACCAGATACAGACCCCACTCATGACCCTGATGACCCAACAGGTGGTGACATTGAAGACCCTAGCGTTTTGCCGGATTCGGATAGTGATGTTGTCGTTCCTGACCCTCCAACAGATGAACCTGACGTTGAGGACCCTCCAACAGATGAATCGACAGACACGGCAGTAGTTAGCGCAATAACGGGAATGAATAAGGATGTAAACAAGGCGCTCAATGCGATGAACATCGACATTAATCAGGCAAGTGCTGACGTTCAGAATCAAATCATTGCGCTTAATGCTTCAGTTGTTACCAATACGCAGGCCATTCAAAAGCAGCAAGCTAACGACAATGAAATCTATCGTAAAACAAAGTCTTTAATTCAACAGGCCAATGCTGACATAACAACAGCGGTAAACAAAAATACCAATGCCATTAACGGCGTTGGTGATGATGTTGAACAAATTGCTGGCGCAATGGATGGTATTGCTGAGGATGTCGCTGGTATTTCTGACACCTTAGACGGTATCGCAAACACAGATACGTCTGGTGCAGGTACGAGTGGTACTTGTATCGAGGCTGGCAATTGTTCTGGCTTTTATGAATCTGCTTATCCTGATGGTTTAGGCGGTTTGGTGTCTGGTCAACTTAATGATCTAAAAACCAATGTGATTGATGACTTTGTTAATTCATTTGGCAACATAGATTTGTCCAACGCTCAGCGTCCTTCTTTCGTTCTTCCGGTTCCATTCTTCGGCAACTTCAGCTTCGAGGATTACATTAATTTTGATTGGATTTTCGGCTTCGTTCGTGCGGTTCTCATTATGACGTCCATCTTTGCAGCGCGTCGCATCATATTCGGGGGATAATATGGATTGGTTAGTTGATTTGTTTAACAAGCTTTTGGTGTTTTTATATCAGCTTTTAGTCTCGCTTTTTAACATGCTCAAAGACCTGTTCTTTTGGGCGGTTGAGCAAATCATGGCAATGGTGAATCTGTTGCTCTCTGGTGTGTTCTCTCTATTCGCTCCGGTCGATATGAGTCAGTATATGACGTCAATTCCTCCAACAGTCTCTTGGGTTATGGCTGCGGTTGGTTTACCTCAGTGCCTTTCTATCATCCTTGCTGCAATCACGGTTCGCTTAATGCTTCAACTCATTCCGTTTACGAGGTTAGGCTCATGATTTATGCAATAGCAGGTAGACCAGGAGGCGGTAAGACTTACGAGGCTGTTGCTTATCACATTATTCCGGCTATCAAGGAAGGGCGTAAAGTTATCACCAACATTACGCTTAATGTTGATTGGTTCGTAAAGATATTCGGCGAGGATGTGCGCGACTTAATCAAGATAGTTGATGGTCGTTTGACGGATTTTGGCTCTACAAGTCGGCCTTTTAGTCAGATTGAAGATTACTCGGACGAGTGGCGAAACGAGAAAGGACAGGGGCCTTTGTACATTGTTGATGAGGCTCATATGAGCCTACCATCTCGTGGGCTTCCGGCTGCGATTCTTGAGTGGTTTTCGATACATCGTCACTATGGTGTCGATATCATCTTGCTGACTCAGAACATACGCAAGGTGCATCGCGATATTAAAGACATGATTGAAGTCACTTATCGCTGTACCAAAAACACCGCAATGGGCTCCAGCAACTCATACACTAAAAAGGTTCAAGATGGTTGCAATGGTGAGGTGGTAAACACTTCGATACGATCTTATAAGTCGGAGTATTTTCCGTTTTACAAAAGTCATTCTCAATCGAACAAGCATGTGCAAGAAGCACAAGCAAAGGACATAAAGCCTTTTTGGAAACGTTGGCCTGTCGTCGGGAGTGCGTTGTTATTGTCTCTTGGTCTGGTCTTTAATATTTGGGCTTGGTGGCCTGAACCCGAAAAGGCACCGGAACCAGTCACGCAGCAAAATGTTAACTTAGAAATTCCAGCTGGTACTCCAACAGCTCAAGGAACGCGGACTTCACCTAAGAAAAAGACCAGTTCCGGTTTTGGCCCTTTAGATGGTTACGACTTTTTTATCACTGGGTACGCTAAGCAAATCGCGCTTACTACTAACTTGAAATCGATGGGAGAGCTAAATCGTGACCTAACTTTCTATAAGATATACATTGATGTTTACGATGGTACGGATAAGCTTTTCAGCTTTGACCATACAGATTTGGTTGATATTGGCTATCAGTTCGAGGTTCTTTCGGATTGTGTCTATCGGGTAACTTGGGAAGATTCAGAAAGGATCTTCACTTGCGGCCAACGTGAAAAGCCAACCGATATTCTCCAGCAAAATATTCCTGTTCAGATATAGCTATGCTGGTAAATATTCTTTGGACCCTGTTCTGGGGCTTCTGCATTTGGGGGACAATAATGCTATTCAGATGGGCAGCCTCTAGTTAGACCGCTCGCCGCAAGAAGTGATATTGAGCTTGCGAAAATCGCTTCGAGGAAGCGGAACATGTACACAGCTAATCTTTGGCACGTTCACACTGGAGTTGTTTATGATTGATTTGATACTTGAATATCCTTATGAGTTTCTAGGACTTCTAGGGGTTTATGTTTTAGGTTTGGTTGTTGTGATTCATGGCTTCAGTAAAAAGCAACTGCCTTAGTGCGCATTATGGGTGAGTGTTATGTTGAGTGGTTCGCCTTTGGCCTAGAACGTACAAAGGGTGGGCGAGAGACTTGCTC